>NZ_JBGCUE010000007.1 GCF_041102575.1 Tenuifilum sp. 4138str
AGCCCGCCAGCGCCGATGGTACTGCGTCACAGCGGGAGAGTAGGTCGCCGCCCCCCTTACGCCCCGCGGGATTACCCCGCGGGGCTTTTTTATTAGGATATAATTGTTTTTTTATTTTATAGTTTTAAAAAGTTGCTTACAATTCCTAATGTAACATTATAGCATAATAGATATAAAGGTATCAATGTCGTTTAGTTAACAAAATATACATACCTGTCATCCTGCGCGGCCTGTCCCGCCCTAGCGGGGAGCGAAGGATCTCTAATCTACCCCATGAGATGTTTCGCTTGCTCTCAACATGACAAAGGGAGTTAGGGAGCCAATGATATTGTCATCCCGAGCGTAGTCGAGGGATTTCATATAAAAGTAAAAGGGGAAAGAGATGCTTCGACTTATCTCAGCATGACAACCATCTCATGAACCGAGCAACAGCAAGTATCACAGAGTTACACAGTGTAACACGTGTTGCACAGAGAGTATAACGTAGCATTCACGAACAACGATACACGAACAACGAACGCCGTCTCTAGCCCCGTAGGGGCAAAATATTTACAATTCTATTGTCATTCCGAGCTAGTCGAGGGATCTCGATTTAAGATTTAAGAACCCCTGTTCGGCCGAGGCTGTTAAAAGCAATAAACGAACCGCGTTCGGCGGCGGTTGCACCGCCGTCGCGCTATCAGCAATAGGCTGCGCCTGAGTTTTTTATAATTCTCCCGCTCGCGCGGATTTACCTTCGGTGAGCTCCCTTCGGTCGGTTGTAATCCGTGCGGTTGAAGTTCGGCAAAGCCAATCCGTGCGGTTATTTTGAAAGGTGTTTTCAATGAGGCAAAATTCGAATAAGTAATAAAGTGTGTAAGAGGTATTTGTCACGGACTACAAGTCCGCGCCAGCAATGGGCGGTTTACCCCTGCGCTCAATTCCCAGTACGGGTTCGATAGCCTGCGGATGGATGCCCTTGAGAACTTTTATAACGACATTTCCATTGATGGTAAGCTATACAAGCTGCCGTGGAAAGCCCTTGCCGCCGGTATCCCAGAACCAGTTGAGATGCACGTACGACGGGGTGCCGACTCCCTCGACTACTCCAAGCTAAAGGTTAGGATATTAGGTGGTAGTACCCTTACTCCTACTACAGGCGCTAACACCCCACTGCAAACCTTCAACCTTACGGGTACCACCCCCGGCGATGAGTACGCCGTGGTGGCACAGTACGAAAAGGACAAGGAGAATGCCTATGCCGGTGGGCTTTGGGCTGCAACTTACCAGAACAAGACCTTTACCCTTTACGTTGTGCCCCTACCCGGGGTTGATTTTACCCAGTCTGTTCATGGCAACCTCCAAAACTATCTGAACCGGATATACTCCCAGGCCGTGGTAAGCTGGAATGTTCAGGTTATTAAGGGTTTTACAGGTATTGACCTGGGCGAAAACGGCCTTGACCATGCCGAAAATGAGCTGCTAAGCGCGTACAACCCCGAGATGAACAGCGTAATTTCAGCGTTTAAGGCGTGGCAGGGTAGCATAAACTCCCAGGCCGCCTACCTGTTTCTGGTACCCAGGGCCGATGGTGGCCTGCAGGGTTACATGCCCTTTAACCGCCAGTTTGGGTTTGTGGTGGCACCCACCGGTTCCGATGGCAATGTGGATGCCGCTGCGCTGGCCCGCACTGTTGCCCACGAGCTGGGCCACGGAATTTTTTCCCTCCGCCACACCTTTAGCGAGAAAAATTTTGTAACTTTACCCCAGGGCAAAACCGATAACCTCATGGACTACCCTTCAACAGGCTCAGGGCTGGCTACGGCAACCGATGCCACCAAGCTCGATAAGTACCAGTGGGATCTAATCCACGACCCACAAAGGGTATGGTTTAGCTGGCTGGAGGAGGAGGGAGAGGGGGAGATAGGAATTTATGGAGTTACATGGTTAGGAAATGTTTTGTTTGGATTATATCCAGACGAACAAGAAAGAGAGATAGAAACAAGATTAGAATTGTTTAATCATATTTATCAGGAATATGAGAATTATTACAATAATTCAAAGATAAAAGATATTTATTTAAGTGTTGATAAATATAAAAACTGGTCGGTAAGAAAGGCATCATTTCAGGGGATTGCCAAAAAAGTTTTTAAGGGTTTAAAAACTAATGATAACACATTTAATTTGTGGAATGAGGGTATATATTTTGAAGATTATAAATTAGAAGGAAAATCATATAAAATAGCAATATATAGTGCCAGGAAGAATATAGTACTAGGAGAAACTATAAGAATAAAAAGTTTTAGTCAGCTTCGGTATAATAAATCGATAAAGGCAGGATATACAAAAAATTATGGATTAATTTCATTTTATGACACAGAAGGCAAGATGAATATGGTGATACAAATAATAGGCGAATCATCTAAGAAAGATGTAACACAATGGTTAAATTATTTAGGTCTGATATTACCATCCAGAGAACAGGAGAAAGAAGATAAGGACATTATTGACAAAATATTAGAGGTTATTCTTCATGATATAAATAAGCTTAATGAAATTTGGGGGGAGAAAAAAGAAGACCAAGAAGAATCTGCAATTGAGATTGCTTTAACAGAAATGGAAGAATTTTTAGGTAATTCATATGCATATGGCGGTGGTGATAGCAGAACCAGTTTAGATGAAAAAGGTACTGATGAGATGGATTGTTCCGAATTTGTAGCTCGATTCTTACAGAAGGCTTGTGGATTGGAAGAAGTTCCAAGTCCGTTTTACACATCACTTATGCTAAGTAGCATGCAAGATGGAAGCTTTGATAGCTTCTTACAGCATGTGAAGAATAGTGAAAAAGAGGATTTCAAAGATATAAGACCTGGTGATGTTTTCTTATGGAGTAGGAGCTCAAGTGATGGACATACTGGTGTTGTTGTGTCGTATGATAAAGAAACAGACAAGGTAACAGTGATTGAGGCTATTGGAATCTCGGGTGCTGCTGAGGAATCACTATCAAAAGACATTGAAGGATATTGCCAAGGTTGTATACGAAAATCAATATATACACGTACTGGAAAAGCCTTATACAAACACGCTGGATGGAAAGGGTATTTTAGAGCAGTAACAACAAAATAATAATACAATGAAAAAATATTTAACTATAATTTTAGTAGTATTTTTTGCTTCATGTAAAGCACAAAATAACGAATCCACCGTTGATTTCTTTTCTTTAGTTAAAAATCCTGATTATATATGGACAACATCCTATAGTATTGAAAAGGAGGACGATGTCACTGCAATATATTATGAGTTTTATATGAAAGATGTTCATGTTGGGCAAGGATGTATTTATGCAATTTCAAAACAATTTCCTGAAAAGTGGACAATTAAAGCGGTAGAAGACCCAAACGGCAATTGTGGTGATAAAAAAAATTACAAGCCTTTGTTTTATATTAATTGTGCTGCGAGAAACTTTTTTACCGAAAATAAAGAAGAATTGATCCAAAACTTTGATGTTTATACTTTTTTCGTAGATAAAACAGATTTAGAAGGGCCTTATAAAGAAACATCTGAATCTGGCAGTGCTGAATATTACAATGAAAAATCTGATAGCGAGGTAATTATTTACAAATATGAGTCAGGTAGTTGGGTTGAAAAAGGGAAACAAAAACTTGGAGATGAAATACCAAGAACCTTTGGGTCAAAGTATATAGAGAAATTAGCAAAAGAAAGAATCAAATAATTTTACTCCCACCCAACTGCCGCAAGTTTGTAACTTGTGGCACAAAGCTAATTTTTGCTGTAGGTCTGCTTTAAGGATAAAAGCCCCCTCAGTTGAGCCGAGGCAATAAAAAGCCTAGTTAGGCCGAGGCTGTAATAAGCAATAAACGAACCGTGTTCGGCGGCGGTTGCACCGCCGTCGCGCTATCAGCAACAGGCTGCGCCTGAGTTTTTTATAATTCCTCTGCTCGCGCGGATTTACCTTCGGTGAGCTCCCTTCGGTCGGTTGTAATCCGTGCGGTTGTAGTTCGGCAAAGCCAATCCGTGTGGTTATTTTAAAAGGTGTTTTCAATGAAGCACAGCTTGAATAAGTAAAAGTGTAGTATGTATTTGTCACGGACTACAAGTCCGCGCCAGCAATGAGTGGCGTATGCCGCACTCGTTTACAAGCGCGCGAGAGAGTTTAAAATTACCCATGTCCATTTAACCTTTAACTTTTATCTTTTAACTTTCAACGGTTAACGTCTCACGTTTAACGGACTTCATCTCCCTCTAACTTCCTCTAACTTCTTCTAACTTCCTCATATTCCGAGTCATTCCGTCTTATTCCATCTCATTCCGAGTCATTCCGAGTCAGCACCAACTCTGGCTTGTTTGTTCTGTTTCAATCTTTTTTGTGTTACTTAGCATTGTTTAACGCGTATCATTCATATATTTGCAATCCTAAAATAGCTGGTTTGAAACAGTTTTTATCAGTTCCATTTGCTTGCCTACTGCTTTTTGTGGCGGTGTGCTTATCGAGCAGCTACGCCTATTCGCAGGAGGGGGCTCGTACACTAGCCGGTAAACACTCCCGGAGCGATTCGCTAAGGGGTAGGAATGTCCCTTTTGATAAGGGTAGTGCAAGGGGTGTAGGCAGGTCGGCTACCGATACGCTTAAACCCAATGAGCGCAACATTTACGGTTACCTTGGCATTCAAGACCCTAAGAGCAAGTCGTTTGCATGGTATTTTGACCGGGAAACCTATGATTTGGTTCAAACACAAGCCTTTGACAGCTCGCTATTTTTGGTGCATATGATACTACCCGGGCAAAAGAGCCTATCGCCCTTAACCTACCTGGGCAACATGGGCTCGCCTGTGCAGAGTGACCATTTTTTTGAACGGCCGGTTAGCTTTCCGTTCCTGTTTTCAAAGGGCTATTCCAGCTACGAGCAGCCGGTGCTGGATAGGAAGCAGTACAACGTACGACGCCCGCATACGCTGCTGGAGTATTCAACTGCCGGCAAAAGGCGAAATGCTGAGCAAAACCTTAGGGTTTTTCATACGCAGAATGTGAACAGGTACCTGAACTTCGGGTTGCAGTACGACTACTTCAGCACCAAGGGTATATACGAAAGGCAGCTAACCCGTAATAACGATTTTACGGCCTTTGCAAGTTACTACAGGCATAGGGTATCGGCACAGGGAACGTTTGCTTACACATACATTCGGAATCAGGAAAATGGCGGGCTGGAGGACGATAGGTTCATACAGGATACCGTTATGGAGCCCAACCTGGTGCCTTTCAGGCTTAAGGACGCATCGGTGGAGTACCGTAAAAGGAGTTTTGCCGGAGTGGTGGGTTACGATATTATTACAAAAAGGCTAAACGATAGCCTTGAAAATCTGAAATCGATTCTCACGGCCAAGCTGATACTTGATGCCAACCGCTACACACGGGTTTACGCCGATACCGAAACCGATTCATCGTATTATGGCAATTTTTATATCAGCACCACATCTACCCACGACTCGGTGTACCTTGCCACCTACCAGTCGATACTGCTTGTGGAGCTAAGCCAAATTGCCAAATACCCGGGCATACCCGGATTACGGGCATGGGTATCGGGCCTAATGGGGAGCTACTACAACTTTACACCCGATAACTTTATATATACCTACAGCAATACCAAGCTCAACACCAGTCACTTTGGCCTGGGGGTTTACAGCCAAAGCCCTTACCTATCGTACAGTGGCGCTGCACGTTTTTACATGAGCGGGTACAGGGCAGCCGATAAGGAGCTGCTTGGCCGTTTATCCATATCGCCATGGAAATCGAAGGAGCTGCCTTACGTAGCAGGGGAGCTAAGCATTACCGATAGGGAACCCGATATCTTTATAAATCGATATTTTTCAAATCATTACAAATGGGACAACACTTTTGAAAAGGAGAGCCGTTTCAGGTTAAGCGCACGCCTTGGAGCCGATAGGTTTGGTTTTGAGGCAGGGTATAGCATTGAGCATATCCTTAACTATGTTTACTTTGACACGCTCTCGTTACCTGCCCAGGAACCTAAGGTTACGGTAACCTCGGCCTACATTCAGGAAAAATTCAGGCTCGGTTGGTTCAACGCTGTGTGTAAGGTTATTTGGCAGGCAAGCACCAATGCCGATGTTTTAAGCTTGCCCTCCCTTGCGGGGTTTGGTGCACTTTACGTGCAGTACCCCGTGGTAAAGGATGTGCTTACCATGCAGCTTGGTGTTAGCGGATTCTACCGTACCGAGTTTTACGCCGATGCCTATAATCCAGCACTTGGGGTTTACCATAACCAGCGCGTTCGAAAAATTGGCAACTATCCGTTCGTCGATGTATTCCTGAATGCCCGGTGGAAACGTGCCAATTTATTTATTAAGCTTGACCATGCCAACCAGGGATTAATTGATAATCAGTATTTTACAACACTCCACTACCCGTACAATCCACGTATGGTTAAGTTTGGAGTTTCGTGGATGTTTTACGACTAGTCGTCAAAATTCTCAATTGTAATTCAACACTTTAGGCTAATTTTGCGTTTCTGTTTGGTTAAACCAAAAAAGTCATATTATGGTTCGAAAAGTTATTTACCTGCGTAATGGGTTGATTTTTTTGGCTATGCTAATTTTTTTCTCGGTCAGTAGCTGTGAGAAAAAAGGGGTTAAGGACGAGGAAGTTCAGCGAGACCTTGCCGATATACTGGCCGATGGCAAACTTGTTGCTGTAACCGATTATAACGCAACAAGTTACTTTATCTACAAGGGTGAACCAATGGGTTACCAGTACGATATGCTTCGCGATTTAGCTACCTATTTAGGGGTAAAGCTCGAAATCGTGACCGAGAACGATATCGACAAATCGTTTGAGATGCTCAGGAAGGGCGAGGTTGATATCATAGCCAGCAGCTTAGCCATAACAGCCCAGCGCAAGGAGGAGGTTGATTTTACCTTGCCACATGGCGAAACCAGCCAGGTGCTGGTTCAAAGGATACCCGATGAAAACGGCGCTCCTGCCATTCAAAAACCGCTTGAACTATCGGGTAGGTTGGTTTACGTGCAAAAAAGCTCAGCAGGCGCACAGCGCCTAAAAAACCTATCCGATGAAATAGGTGGGGGAATAACCGTTGTTGAGCTCCCTAACTACGATGCCGACAAGCTGATTGAGCTGGTAGCTACAGGGGAAATCGATTATGCAGTTTGCGACCAGTCCGTAGCCCTGGTAAAATCAAACTACTACAAGAATATCAACATAGATGTTCAAATAGGATTCCCGCAAAAAACGGCCTGGGCTGTAAGGAAAACCTCCGTTGAGCTCCGGAAAAAAGTTGATACCTGGCTGGAGGGTTACCTAAAAACGGCTCACTACCGCAATATTGAGCTAAAGTATTTTGCCCAGGAACGCTTTAACAGGCGCGCCAGCAGCGATTACTTTTTCATTTACACCGGCAAGATTTCGCCGTGGGACGAGTACTTTAAGAAGTACAGCCAGGGCATTGACTGGGACTGGCGGCTTTTAGCCTCGCTGGTTTACCAGGAGTCGCGCTTCAGGCACGATGTTACCTCGCACAGGGGCGCATCGGGGCTTATGCAGTTGATGCCCCAAACCGCCGAGTATTTCGGAGTTGATAGTACGGTTGGACCTGTCAAGCAAATTGAGGTCGGCGTGAAGTATATCAAGTGGCTGGAAGACCGATTTGCCGCTTACGATATTCCCAAGGACGAAATGGTAAAGTTTGTGCTAGCATCGTACAATGCAGGGATAGGCCATATAATTGACGCCCGAAACCTTGCCCGGAAACACGGTCGAAACCCCAATGTTTGGGACAATAACGTGGAGTACTTTATCCGGAATAAGTCCCAGTTTGCTAACGACCCCGTTGTTAGGCACGGCAGGTTAAAGGGGGTTGAAACCACAAACTACGTGAAGGAGATAATGGAAAGGTACCAGCACTACAAGAATATCATAGGAGAGTAAAGCTCTCCTTTTTTTTGCTGTAACCTGCTTTATTCATACATTTGCGCAAAATTTTAGATGAAAATGAGTAATCGTAGAGTTAGGGTGCGTTTTGCACCAAGTCCTACCGGCCCTTTGCATATTGGAGGAGTGCGTACAGCGCTATTCAACTACTTTTTTGCCCGCCAGCACGGTGGCGATTTCATTCTCAGAATTGAGGATACTGACTCGCAACGGTTTGTCCCCGGCGCCGAGGAGTATATTAACGAGGCGCTGAACTGGTGCGGAATAACGATAGATGAGGGCGTTCGTGAGGGTGGCCCGCATGCGCCCTACCGCCAAAGCGAGCGCAAGCACATATACAAGCAGTATGCCGATAGGCTTGTGGAGAGCGGTCATGCATACTATGCCTTTGACACACCCGAGGTGTTGGACAAAATGCGCACCGAGGCCGAAGCCCAAGGCGGGGCATTTACATATAACTACGCCATAAGGAATGGGATGGAGAATTCCCTGGCACTACCAGCCGATGAGGTTAAGCGCCGCATTGAGCGTGGCGACCAATGGGTTATTCGCTTTAAGATGCCTGAGAACGAGGAGGTGGTGATGCACGACCTTATCCGCGGCGAGGTTAGGGTTAACACATCAACCCTTGACGACAAGGTGCTGTTTAAGAGTAGCGATATGCTACCCACCTACCACCTGGCCAACGTAACCGACGATTACCTTATGGAGATTTCGCACGTTATCCGTGGCGAGGAGTGGTTACCATCGTTGCCCCTGCACGTGCTGCTTTACCGCGCCCTGGGCTGGGAGAATGTGATGCCAAAGTTTGCACACCTTCCGCTACTGCTAAAGCCATCGGGGAATGGCAAGCTGAGCAAGCGCGATGGCGATAAAATGGGATTCCCGGTTTTCCCGCTGCTCTGGAAAAGCGCTGATGGCGAAATATCGCGTGGTTACCGCGAGGATGGTTACTTTCCCGAGGCATTTGTGAACCTGCTTGCCCTTTTGGGATGGAATCCCGGAACCGACCAGGAGCTGTTCAGCATGGATGAGCTCATAAAGCTCTTCAGCATTGAGCGCGTTAACAAATCGGGCGCACGTTTCGACCCGGAAAAGGCAAAATGGTTCAACCACCAGTACCTTATCCGCAAATCCGACGCCGAGGTTGCTGAGCTATTCCAGCCTGTTCTTGAACAGTACAATATCAATGTACCAATCGACAAGCTCACACGAATTGTTGGGCTGGTTAAGGAGCGCGTTAACTTTGTGCATGAGCTATGGGGGCAAACAAACTATTTCTTTGAACGCCCCCTGGAGTACGACCAGCAAGCTGTTGCCAAGCACTGGAAGCCCGAAACACCCGATATGATAACAGATGTTAGCGAAACGCTAAAAGCATTGGGCTCCTGGAACTCGCACGAGATTGAAACAGCGCTTAAAGACCTTATCAACGCTAAGGGTTACGGCATGGGCAAGGTTATGAACGCTGTAAGGCTTTGCCTTGTTGGCGAATCGAAAGGCCCCGGGATTGCCGATATTTGCGAAATTCTGGGCAAGGACGAAACCCTTACAAGGCTTAACCAAGCCATTTTAATTCTGAATGGTAAGAAATGAATCGGAATGAGATGGAATGAATCGGAATGAGGCGGAATGACTCGGAAAGAATCGGAATATGAGGAAGTTAGAAGAAGTTAGAGGAAGTATTAGTTCGTTAAACGTGAGCCGTGAAACGCAATGTTTGAGGCGGAAATGAGGTTGAATGAGTCGGAATAAACAGAATATGATGGAGTTAGATGAAGTTAGAGGAATAGTAAAAAGTGAACGGCTAAATTAAATGACCATGAATTAACAAATTTAACCGGGCTAAATAATAGGAACGCATTATTTTTTGAGGAGATTAGCCAGAAGATGCACAAAAAACATTTAATTACTTATCACAGTTGACGAATTCGGATTTAATTATCTTTGTGGCATGAGAAACATTGAAAGCATAGCTGCTACCTGGTGTTGTATGTGGTATAGGTTTGTACCGCAGGGGAATTGCTATGCGCGATGTTGAGAACTAGTTAACTCAATCCATAACTCAAGCCCTTCCGGTACATACCCGGAGGGGCTTTTTCATTTTATATGGCTTTTAGTTACTAAAACGGTAAACAGATTGATTTTATGGAAAAGAACAAACTTAACTACATTGAAACCCGCCGAATGGTTGAGGACTTAAGCGATAGCCTTACAGAGCTGGTTATTGAAAGTTTGCTTGGTGCCGGACAAACGGTTGATACAGAAAAGCCTTACAGTAAACTTTACAAGGCGTTACGGTATTTTAATCCCGATACCAGTCAATGCCAAAGGCAATTGGAAATTGTTTACCAAGGATTCCAAGGTGTCCTTGATACACTTAGCCACGATGCAAACTTTATCTACCTAAACGACCCAGCAGCACAAAGCCTTGAGGAGGTACTGCTTGCATACCCCGGATTTTTTGCCATTGCCCATTACCGCGTTGCAAACCTACTGCATAGGGTAGGGGTAAACATTTTGCCAAGGATGATTACCGAGTACGCACATAGTAAAACAGGCATTGATATTCATCCGGCAGCAACCATTGGGCGGGAGTTCTGTATCGACCATGGAACAGGAGTAGTGATTGGCGAAACAACCATAATAGGCCAGCGGGTAAAGCTGTACCAAGGCGTAACCCTAGGCGCGCTAAGCGTATCGAAGAGCCTATCGGCCACAAAACGCCATCCCACCATTGAGGACGATGTGATTATTTACGCAGGCAGCACCATACTTGGGGGCGAGACCGTAATTGGACATGATAGCGTAATAGGCGGGAATGTATGGCTTATCAAAAGCGTTCCGCCTTTCTCAATGGTTTACCATGAGAGCAAAGTGATTGTACAACAGGGAAAGTTTAACCATAAAATGAAGTGATAGATGAAATACTTGAGTATCGATAAATCAATTGGAGCAACCCCACACATTAGGCTTAGCAGGATTTTCCCAAACGCTGAGGTTTGGCTTAAGGATGAGCGGCGCAATCCGAGCGGAAGTATCAAGGATAGGGCTGCCATGGCAATGGTTGAGGATGCTGAAAGGGAAGGACTTTTGAAACCGGGCAGTGTTATAGTTGAGCCAACATCGGGTAATACCGGGATTGGCCTTGCCATGGTTGCGGCTGTAAAAGGCTATAGGTTGATACTGACCATGCCTGAGAGCATGTCGGTTGAGCGAAGGGTAATACTCAAAGCTTACGGAGCTGAGATTATTCTAACACCAGCAGCGCAGGGTATGCATGGCGCAATTGATAAAGCAAAGGAGCTTATGGCTCAACTGCCATCGGCATGGATGCCCATGCAGTTTGCCAACCCTGCCAATCCAAACACACACTCACTTACCACAGCCAAGGAGATTTTAGCCGATTTTCCGGATGGACTCGATATGGTTGTGGCCGGGGTGGGTACTGCCGGGCATATCACCGGCGTTGGTCGAACACTTAAAGAAGCATTCCCCAACATTCAGGTAATAGCAGTTGAGCCGTTCGACTCGCCTGTTCTCTCCGGCGGGCAACGGGCTCCGCACCCCATTCAGGGGATTGGGGCTGGCTTTGTGCCTCAAAACCTCGACCGCGGTGTGATAGATGAAATAATTACGGTAAAAGCCGATGAGGCGATTGAATGCATGCGGTTACTTGCCCGAACCGAAGGGATTTTAGCTGGGATATCAACCGGTGCAAATATTGCAGCCGTTAAAAAACTGCTGTCAGTAAAACAGGCCAACCCAAGAATTTTAACCTTTGCCTACGATACTGGTGAGCGCTACCTGAGTGTAAAGGGTATTTGGGATTTGGTTTAAAGCCCGGTAAGGCGTTTAATCTCATTCAGCTTATTAAGCGCCTCGATGGGAGTAAGGTTGTTGATATCAATCTTTTTAATCTGGTCACGTATTTGCTTTAGTACGGGGTCCTCGAGCTGGAAGATGCTTAGCTGGTAGCCCTCACGGTGGGTGCCAAGCTCATCAACCGGTTTGCTTAGCGATTGGCGTTGGGTGGAACTCTCCAGCTCAGCAAGTATCTCGTTGGCGCGTTTTACCACGCTTGGGGGCATACCGGCCATCCGGGCTACGTGTATTCCAAAGCTATGCTCGCTGCCACCCCTAACCAGCTTACGCAGGAAAATAACCTGGTTGTTGACCTCTTTTATGGTTACATTGTAGTTTTTAACACGTGGGAACGATTTTTCCATCTCGTTCAGCTCGTGGTAGTGAGTGGCAAAGAGGGTTTTTGCCCTTGCGCTGGGGTGTTCATGCAGGTACTCAACAATTGCCCAGGCAATTGAAATGCCATCGTAGGTTGATGTTCCACGACCAATCTCATCGAGTAGCACCAGGCTCCGGGGTGAGATGTTATTCAGGATGCTGGCAGCCTCCTGCATCTCCACCATAAAGGTCGATTCGCCAAGCGACAGGTTATCCGATGCCCCAACACGGGTGAATATCTTATCGACTACACCAATTGAGGCCGCTTGGGCGGGAACAAACGAGCCCATTTGTGCCATAAGCACAATTAAGGCGGTTTGCCTTAGCAATGCCGATTTTCCGGCCATGTTGGGCCCAGTAATTATGATAATTTGCTGCTCGCGTGTGTCGAGGTAAACATCGTTGGCTATGTATTGCTCGCCTGCCGGCAGCATGCGCTCAATAACCGGATGTCGTCCCTGTTTGATGTCAATTACATCGTCGAGGTTAACCTGGGGGCGGTTGTACTGGAACTCAACTGCGCAGTGGGCAAATGATAGCAGGCAGTCGAGCTGGGCTATGAGGTATGCGTTAAGCTGTATGGAGCCCACATACTCGGCAAGGCTGTGAACCAGGTTCTGGTAAAGGTTTTGCTCCAGCTCGGATATCTTTTCCTCAGCGCCAAGAATTTTCTCCTCGTACTCCTTTAGCTCCTGGGTAATGTAGCGTTCCGCCGATACAAGGGTCTGTTTCCTAATCCAATCCGCTGGAACTTTGTCCTTGTGGGTATTCCTAACCTCAATATAGTAGCCAAAAACGTTGTTGAAGTTAACCTTAAGCGACGGTATTCCCGTTCGCTCCGATTCGCGCTGCTGGATATTTAAGAGGTACTCCTTGCCGGAGAAAAGGATGTCGCGTAACTCGTCGAGCTCAGCGTTAACACCTTTTGCAATCACCTGACCCTTTCCAAGCATCATGGGAGCATCGGGGACAATTTCCTGTTCAATGCGCTCGCGTATGCGGTGGCAGGGGTTCAGCTGCTCCGATATGCGAAGCAGCGTGGGTTCAGCGCTTTGATCGCAGATGGTTTTAACCTCATCAATCAGGCTTAAGGCATTTTTTAGCTGTACCATCTCGCGGGGCTGAATACGACCCACCGCAGCCTTTGAAATGATTCGTTCCACATCGCCCATATCCCTTATCTTGTCGGTAAGGGTAGCGCGCATATCCTCGTTGTTAACAAATAGTTCAACAACGTTTAGCCTATCGTTAATGGAGTCGGTATTTTTTAGGGGTAAGGCTACCCAACGCTTCAGCAGGCGGGCGCCCATGGGCGAGGAGGTTTTGTCGATAACCTCAATGAAAGTTTTGGCTCCCTCGTTAATGGAGCTGAACAGTTCCAGGTTGCGCGAGGTAAACCTGTCAATCCATACAAAGCTATCCTCGTCGATACGGGAAATGCTCTGAATGTGTCCTATTTGTGTGTGTTGGGTAACATCAAGGTAGTAGAGTATGGCGCCAGCAGCGGTAATTCCAAACCGCAACGAGTCGACACCAAACCCTTTTAGTGATTGGGTTTTAAAGTGTTTTGTCAGTTTTTCGCGAGCAGCATCCTCGTTAAAGGCCCACTCGTCGAGCCGCGTTACATAATGCTTGCTTCCAAACTGCTCGAGGAACTCCTTGTACTTTGTTCGCTCAACAAGTATCTCCTTGGGCTTAAAGTTGTTGATAAGCTTATCCACATAGTCCAAATTTCCCTCGGAAGTGTAAAACTCACCGGTGGATATATCAAGGAAAGCCACTCCTCCCGCTTTTTTATCGAGATAGACGCAGGCCAGGAAATTGTTCTCCTTACGCTCCAGAACATTATCGTTGTACGAAACTCCCGGGGTAACCAGTTCAGTAATTCCCCTTTTTACTATGGTTTTGGTTTTTTTGGGGTCTTCGAGCTGCTCGCAAATTGCCACCTTTTGGCCGGCACGTACAAGCTTTGGCAGATAGGTGTCAAGGGCATGGTGTGGAAATCCGGCAAGTTCAACAAACGATGCAGCACCATTTGCCCGGCGGGTTAAGGTTATCCCTAAAATCTCCGAGGTTTTAATGGCATCCTCACCAAATGTCTCATAGAAATCGCCAACCCTGAAAAGCAGTATGGCATCGGGGTGGTTACGCTTGATGCTCAAGTACTGCTTCATCAGCGGAGTTTCCACAATGTTTATATCATTCTCCTTGCTCACCGTTTATTAGTTTTCCGGAACGTTTACAAAAATACCAAATAGTTGCATAGCAATTCTGCCCTGTTGAAAAAAACGTTAAAACTACTTTACAACATAAAATTGCCAGGAATAAGGATTAAACTTTTGGCTAGTTTTGCGCTCAAATAAAGCGAAACCCCCGACTTCACAGCCGGGGATTTCAAATGGTTCAGGTATTAGTAAGGATTGGAAATAATCGCAGTAAAGTTAAAAATTTTCAACAACATTTTCAACACTTAGGTTTCAGTAGAGGAACGCTGTGATTGCTTACTAATACCTAACCATATACAGGACAGGCTTTTGGCCTGTCTTTTTTTGTTTAGATTTTTTTTAGGTTTTTTAGACCCTACCGTTCGATATTAGATCTTAATCCAATTTCGTTTATAAACTCCTTTTGTCATTCTGTAAAGCGAAGGATATATTGAATAGTGTGCAGTATATAGTGTTTAGGGGTGTTTGGAGTTTAGTGTTTCGTGAAATGCTTTTTTTCACTATCAACCATCAACTATCAACTCTGCTTGTCATCCTGAGCGCAGCGAAGGATCTCTGACCGACATAATGAGATGTTTCGCTAGTGCTCAACATGACATTAGTTTCACGAACAACAAACAACCTTTCCCGCCCCGTAGGGGCGTAACATTTACAACTCCATTGTCATCCTGAGCGTAGTCGAGGGATCTCGATTTAAGAACTCACTAGTTAGCACATGTCTTTAGTCGCACACATAAATCGCCCTGAAAGGGCAAATCACATTAGCCCTGGGTTTTAACCCAGGGTATTGAGGTGTTCAAATTATTTTGCGATGCACGCAACACCTTTTCCAAAGAGCAAGGGTGAAACGTTGCATCGCAACGGTAATGCATTACAAAGAGCGATTTACACGTTCTTTCTTGTCTTGATACAAGAAAGAACCAAAGAAAATCAAGGCTGAAAAGCCCGACCCGATGGGTGCCCCGTGGGTGGAACTGCCACGCGATACTATTCGCCACGCCTGCGGCGTGACTCATTTGGTATCGCTTACTAAGCCCACCGCCACGTTCCACCCCCGACCCATTTCCGGGTCAGGCTTTTATGCCACTGCCTGCTTCTTCCGCTTCATTCTCTCTCAGGGATAAGGTCTGGGATAAAGCGGTTTCTCACGAACAACCTAGATGACCCCTCTAAATCTCCCCTGAGAGGGGAGACTTTAGCCCTCCAATAAGGTCTCCTAAATGCTTCTCCCCTCTCCTGTCAGGAGAGGGGCGGGGGTGAGGTCAATTCCACGAACAACAAACAACCTTTCCCGCCCCGTAGGGGCGTAACATTTACAACTCCATTGTCATCCCGAGCGTAGTCGAGGGATCTCGATTTAAGATTTAAGAACTCACTAGCTAGCACACGTCTTTAGACGCACACAAATCGCCCTGAAAGGGCAAATCACATTAGCCCTGGGTTTTAACCCAGGGTATTGAGGTGTTAAAATTATTTTGCGATGCACGCAACACCTTTTCCAAAGAGCAAGGGTGAAACGTTGCATCGCAACGGTAATGCATTGCAAAGAGCCATTTACACGTTCTTTCTTGTCTTGATACAAGAAAGAACCAAAGAAAATCAAGGCTGAAAAGCCCGACCCGATGGGTACCCCGCGGGTGGAACTGCCACGCGATACTATTCGCCACGCCTGTGGCAAGACCCATATGGTATCGCTTGCTAAGCCCACCGCCACGTTCCACTCCCGACCCATTGCCGGGTCAGGCTTTTATGCCACTGCTTATGTCGCTCCTTGTTGGTTGAGGAATTGCATTAATAAAGAGTTGGAGGTTCAAAGTGATGCTTCGGCTAGCTCAGCATGACAATGGGAGTAAGGAAAAAAGGGGGATTGTCATTCCGAGCTAGTCGAGGAATCACATTAAAAAGAAATAAAGGAGGATATAGATGCTTCGACTGGGTTCAGCATGACAAATAACATTAACTAAACAACATTGAATATCACTCCTCTTCGAGGAATTTAATCCAAGTACTATGAATTTTGAGGAATGAGTCGGAATAGACATGGGTGATTTTATGAAGGAATGAGGCGGAATAGACGGAATATGTTGATGTTTGAGGAATGTTAAAATGAACACCAAAGCCAAAAATACCATGAATTAACAAATTCAATTGGGCAAATAAAAAAAGGTGAGGCGGAAATATTTTTAGGGGAGATTAGTAAAAGAAAAAGGCGACCGTTAGGGTCGCCTTTTTTAAATATCAATATAGATTACTTGTTTTTCTTTTTCTCTCTACGTTTCTCTAGTTCATAAGCAATTGGTGCTGCTACAAAAATTGAGGAGTAGGTACCAATTAGAATACCAACTATAAGAGCAAAAACAAAACCACGAATAACTTCACCGCCAAAGAAGAACATTGGGATAAGTACAATGAGCGTGGAGAATGAAGTAGAGAATGTACGGCTCAGCGTATCGTTAATAGCGCTATTCATATTCTCCTTTCTGGTGCGTTTGGGGTGCAGACCCATGTACTCACGGATACGGTCGAAAATAATAACCGTATCGTTAATGGAGTAACCAATAATGGTTAGGATAGCTGCAATAAACGATTGGTCAATCTCCATGTTGAAAGGCACCCTGTAGTAAAGGATTGAGAACAATCCAATGGTGATTAGCGAGTCGTGGAAGAGTGCAGCCACACCACCAGCGCTATAGCTCCAATACCTGAACCTGATAAGGATGTAAAGGAATATTACGACAAGCGCAAAGAATACGGCAATGTAAGCATCGCGTTTGATATCGTGGGCAATGGTAGGCCCAATTTTAATGGAGCTTTGCTTGTAATCGTGCTGGAAGTCGCTAAAGTTAGCACCATCGGCCATAAACGGTTTAACACCGAGGTAAATCAATGAATCAACCTCGTTATCTACATTGGGGTCGTTATCGGCTACTTTGTACTTGGTGGTAATTTTTACCTGGTTCGATGCACCAATGGTTTTTACTTCGGGGGCTTCGCCAAGGTATGTTTTAAGCGATTTACTTACCTCCTGGGTTGAAACGGTATTCTGGAAGCGAACAATGTATGAACGTCCACCTGCGAAATCGATACCCGGGTTCAAACCACGAACGGCCAACGAAATAATTGCAATGGCAATCAAAGTGCCGGAGAAGACATAAGCCTTTTTACGTAGCCCAATGAAATCGATGTTAACTTTTTGGAAAGCATTTTCCGAAAGTTTAGTAGAGAAAATCATTGGAATGTTGCGTTTTTCCATCCAAAGCAGGAATAGCCTTGTAATGAATATACCGCAGAACATTGAGGTGATAATACCAATCATCAGGGTAGTAGCAAAACCACGGATAGGTCCTGAACCAAACAGGTACAGGATAACACCGGTTAGCAATGTGGTAACGTTACCGTCGATAATAGCGGAGAGGGCATTGCGGTAACCGTCCTTAACGGCAAGGCTTAAACCTTTACCACCGCGGAGTTCCTCACGGATACGCTCAAAAATAAGTACGTTGGCGTCAACAGCCATACCAAGTGTAAGCACAATACCTGCAATACCGGGTAGGGTTAGGGTAGCACCAAACGATGCCATAACGCCCATGATGAAGAACAGGTTGGTTACAAGGGCAAAGTCGGCTACTAAACCAGCGCTACGGCTGTAGTAAACAACCATGAAAATCAGTACAATGATAAATGAAACAATAAATGAGCGTAACCCTGAGTTAATCGCCTCTTTTCCTAGCGATGGACCAACCAATTGTTCCTGAACAATATGAGCAGGAGCAGGAAGTTTACCCGACTTTAGCACGTTGGCAAGGTCCTTAGCCTCGTTTATGGTGAAATCGCCAGTAATTTGTGAACGTCCACCCTTGATTTCGGTTTGAACACGGGGGAATGAGTAAACGTAATCGTCGAGCACAATGGCAATGCAACGACCAACGTTTTCGCCGGTCATGCGTGCCCAAATACGTGCTCCCTCGGCATTCATTTCCATGTCAACCTCGGCTTCGCCCTTTCGATCGCCAAAAGCTTCGCGGGCATCGGTAATGGCTCCACCATCGAGGGGTGCTTTGCCATCGCGGGTGGTTACTTTAAGAGCAATAAGCTCATAGAATACCTTATTCTTGTCCCACTTGGGCGATTTAACTCCCCAACGGAATTTTACATCGGGAGGGAATAATGCCCTAATCTTAGGCATTCGGAGAATTTCATTTACCTGGGCAGTGTCCTTAAAGTGGGCATAGCCAACCACAGGGCCAGGTGCGGGTTGATTGTTGTATAGGTTAGGCTGCAGAATGCTGAATAAGGGGTAATCCTTAGCCATGTCGGCTGCGGCCTTTAAGGTATCGGTCTTTTCGGTTTCCTTAAGTTTGCTTAGCAGTTCATCCTTCTGCTCAGTGGTTTCATCTTTTTTAGCGGTTTCGGTAACAGTTGGCTGACTTGCCTTGTTGATTTCGGCAAGGGTACTGTTGGCAGCCATAAAGTTGTTGAACAACTCGCTGTACTCGTAGGTTTCCCAAAACTCAAGGCTTGCAGTTCCCTGTAGAAGTTTACGAACACGCTCAGGTTCCTTAATACCGGGTAATTCAATTAGAATGAGTCCTGAATTCTCGAGGCGTTGAATATTGGGTTGTGCAACACCAAACTTGTCGATACGGTTACGAAGAATGTTGAAGGAGTTATCAATAGCATTTTCGGCTTCCTGCTTCAGCACCTTAAGTACATCCTCGTCCGAAGAATCGAAGTTAATACGACCCCGTAGTTCAGGGGTATTGAAAATTGAAGCCAACCGAGCATTTGGAGCCACCTGCTTAAAGGCTTTGCCAAACTTGTCGATAAAGTGCTCGCTACCGGGCATCTGGGTTGCCAGGTTTAGCGCTTTTACAAAAGCGCTGTCCTGACTGTTGTTGGACAAGGCTCTAACCAAATCGGTAACTGACACCTCGAGCATAACGTTCATACCGCCTTTCAGGTCGAGGCCAAGGTTTATTTCCCTTTCCTTACACTCCTTGTAGTTATACTTTCGTACGAAAAGGAAATTGTACACCTGTTCCTGCGACATGGAGTCGAGGTAATGCTCGTACTTCTTGGAATCAAAAATGTTGTTAACCGTTGCATATTCGCGGGCTTTGCTTTCAACCCGCCAGGTTACATAAGTAAACGAAAGCTGGTACAAGCACACCAGCGCTAATGCAATGGCAATAAATCGGATCGCACCTTTATTCTGCATCGTTCTAAAGTATTAAAAAGTTGATAATTTGCCAGTTTTCAAAAATATCGGGCAAATATAATTTTTTTTAACATACAAACAGCCTTTAGCTGTTACTCATTTTCACCTTTAACAGGTTTCAGGTAAATGCGTTTCCTGTGAATGTTTATGCTTGTGGCATTGCGCATCAAAAAATCGCACCCCAGAATTCCTGCCAGCTTAACGTTAGCCATTTGGGAGTAGAGCTCAATGAGGTTACTTAGGTCGGCAACAGCCACTTCAAGGTTAGTGAACTCAATTCCACCAATCCAAACAGAGCTTAGGGTTGCTGTATCGATACTGTTGGTTTGTGACCCAAACCCAATAACCAAACCCTGAGGGTGACTTTTAACTTCAATTTCACCTAATACTGATTGGTCAATTACTGTTCGGGTAGCTCCGGTATCGACCACCAACCAGTAATCTGCATTGTTTACTGAGCACTCAACCAGCCAATGGTAGCCATCGTCGTCAAAATCAATCACCCTAAACCTTATGCTTATAACCATGCCGTGCAACTAAAAATTTTTCAGCTGAAGGTATTGAATTATTTCAATGTTTCCGTAAATTACAATGCCAAAATTATATGCCTAAACCATGAACTATAAAAATATTTTATTCAAAAATCTTTTAAAATACTCATTCCAACGCCATTACCTTTTCCTATTTGTTTTAACATTTACAGCTTTACTTCTTTGGTTTGCAAGCGAGTTGAACAGGGCAAAGGAATTTAAAAGGGTAACCGTAAATGCTATTGCCCAGAGGCTTGAAGGGATAGGCATTAAGCTATCGCAGGTTAAGCTGAATCAGAATAGCACATTTAACGATTCTCAATTTCGGAATTCAATAAAACATTTACTTACTGATGGAAATGACTTGCAGCAGGTTATTGTAAAAACCGAAAACGAAGAAGCTTTATACTCACTGGACGATGCTGGAAATTTAACAGTTCACTTCAACCAAAACGAAACACAGCTGAAGGATTTGAAATTATTCAACGATTACACCCTTTTAAAGCTTGCGAGTAATGGGAACAACCTGATTGCTCTGCTTGTTGAAAGGGTTAATCCCGATTTAGCGGTGTTGATTGGCGCCGAACTTAAGCTTGCGCTTGGTAACAATATCAGGGTAAACCAAAATGCCAGCCAGTGGGTTGAGTTAAGTAAACCAGTTTCTGTCTCAGGGTATCAGGAGGTTCTGGATAACCAACTCAAACCAAACATTGGCAGAATACTGGTTAGGACTTTTATTGCACTGGTAATAATTACATTGATTATTTCGGCATTAATGTTATTGCAGGTAATGCAGCAGGCAACAGGTCTTGAAAATGAGCTGTTACTGGTTGAAAAGAGTATAACCGAAAACCATGAGATAGAAAACACTAAGGGTGAGTTCATTCCAATTCTAAAGCCAATGGCTTACCGCATCAGGTTTCAGCTCAATGAGCTTAAATCGAACCAGCTTGAGGTAAACGATAGGCTAAATCAGTTCTATAGGGCATCGGTTGATGCCATTGTGATACACCACGACGGAGTCCCTATTTTCTTCAACCCTGCATTCCCTGAGATGACCGGATACCCCGAGAGCACCCTATACAGGCTTCGCCTTTTCGATATCATTAAGATTGATGAGGATTTGCTTAATGAGGCTAGGGAAGGGCGTCAGCCTACAGTGGAAGGTTTGTTGCGGCAAAGCAATGGTAATATGCTTTATGTTGAGGTTCAGGTAAAATCCATTAAGTTCAGGGGTCAAGTAGCTGAATCGGTTGTGGTGCGCGATATTACCCACCGTAAGTTTATGGAGCGTGAGCTGCAGCTGCAACGTATGCGCCAGGTGAAATCGGTAATTGATGGTCAGGAAAAAGAGCGCCAGAGGCTATCGCGTGAGCTACACGATGGGTTGGGACAGAACCTTGTGGCCATAAAGCTTAAGCTCGAAAGCATACCCCACGATATAGATGGCGAACTGAATGCTACCCTTGCACAGGTAAAGCAAATGTTCAATCATACAATTGAGGAAGTGCGACGCATTTCCAATAACTTAATGCCTGCCGCCCTTAAGGAGTTTAGCTTAGCGGTGGTGCTTCGGAATCTGTGCAACGAGGTGGAAAGCAATTCGGGAATTAGTGTTGGTCTTACCGTTGGTGTTTTGCCGGAACCTATTGACCAACTCCTTAAAACCTATGTTTACAGGATAGTTCAGGAAGCCCTTACCAATGTAATAAAGCATTCCGGGGCAAGTAGAGCCAACATTACTGTTTACGCCGACTTTAGCAACCTACACCTGATTATTGAGGATAACGGCGTAGGGTTTAACACTTCCACGCCCACCGATACCGGTAATGGTTTATACAATATGAAGGAGAGGGCAATCCTGCTGAACGGAAGTATCAATATTATCTCCTCACAGGGGAAGGGCACTAAAATAGTTGCCCAATTTCCATTAAAGCCACAAAATCAAACGGTAAATGGATAAGATAAGAGTTGCACTGGTTGAAGACCACCAGCTGGTTCGCGATGGCATCCGATCGCTGCTGACTAACTTGCCAAACATTGAGGTTGTGGCAGAATCGGATTGCGCTAAAACCATGCTTAGCCAGATTGAGGTTGCAAAACCCGATATTTTACTGGTTGATATATCGCTGCCGGAAATGTCGGGGATTGAGATGGCAAAGGTTGTTACCACCAAGTACCCTGGAACCAAGGTAATAATCCTTTCCATGCATACCGAACAGGAGTACATTTTCAACTCGCTCCGCAATGGCGCAAAGGGGTACCTGCATAAAAGCATCTCGCGCGAGGAGCTGGTTGAGGCAATTGAACAGGTTTATGGCGGGAGCGAGTATTTTAGCAAAGAGGTATCGGGAATCATCCTTAAAAGTTACCTCAGGCAAATCAAAAACCCCGAAAGGGTTGAGGAATACGAGGATAAAAAGCTAACACCTCGCGAAATGGAGATACTTCGAATGGTTGCACAGGGATACTCAAATCAGCTTATTGCCGATAAACTTTTTATCAGCGTTAGAACCGTGGAGTCCCATAAAAATCATATCATGCAAAAGTTGGAGTTAACCACTACTGTCGATTTGGTTAAGTATGCCATTAAAAATGGAATTATCGACCTGTAAACGTTTGCATTAAGATATCGCATTATTTAGATATATTTTTTTTGTGTGATTGCTAAAGAATTATATTTGCAGCCTCTTTGCACTCAAAGAGACTAGCAGCTAATTAAGTTAATTAACAATCCAAAATCTATTAAACATGGCTCTAAAAAACCAGAGAAAGGATTTGATACGCATTGGCGTGTTCTACGACGGGAACTACTTCCTGCATGTAAGCAACTACTACAACTACTTCCATCAGCGGAAAAAGAGGTTGAATATTGCCGGTTTACATGAGTTTATTCGGCATATGGTTGCCAACGAGGAGGGTGTAGACCCTAATTTCTGCCAGCTGATTGAGGCACATTTTTTCCGTGGCCGCATCAGCGCCCAGGAGGCAAGCCAGCGTGGAAATCAGCTCTACAACGACAGGGTATTCGATGATATCCTGATGTCCGAAGGGGTTATTACCCACTACCTTCCCATTCGCCCGCGTGGTGGACGCCGCGAGGATAAAGGAATTGATGTTTGGCTTGCCCTTGAAGCCTTTGAGCAAACGCTCTACAAGCGCTTTAACGTTCTGGTGCTTATCACCTCCGATGGCGACTACGTTCCGCTTATCCGCAAAATCAACTCGTTGGGAACTAAGGTTATGGTTTTAGCGTGGGATTTTGATTACACCGACGACCAAGGCCGCGAGGTAACCACGCGCACCTCGCAGGAGTTGCTTCGTGAGGTTACTTACCCCCTACCCATGCACGAACTCATTAACGATGGGTTAAAGCGTAAGGATAAGGTGGTTGAGAACCTCTTTGCGGTTCAGGACTACAGCCAGCCCCGACAGGCGACTAAAGAAATCATTACCGATGAGGAAGCCAAGCGCGCACGCATTTTAAGTGTGAACAATGGCTACGGTTTCATTCAGTATCCGCCCAACAACCTTTTCTTCCACTACCAGGATGTTGAAGATGGTGAGTTTGAGGAACTCATTGAGGGCGATATGGTTGAGTTTGTAATTGGCATCAACGAGAAAGGCCAGGAGGTAGCCAAGCGAGTTCGCAAGGTGCCCGATTACGATGTGAATACTTGGTAGAACTTACACTGAATGCCTGCAAATGCAGGCATTCATGCTATTTGTCCCCTTGCTTAATCCAGTTTACAAGAGTGGGCTTAAGGGGTAGTTTCCCCTGAACCTTGACCTCGTTATTTATAACCAGGGCAGGGGTTAGCAGCACCCCGTAATCCATAAATTGATTCATGTCTGTTACGCTCTCAATGCGCGCCTCAATACCCAGCTCGTTTACCACCTCGTGGCACATAGCCTCCAGCTTGTGGCAGTTTGGGCAGCCTATTCCAAGGACTTTAATCTCAACCATATCATTTTAGCTTATTGGTTATAGTCCACATCCCCCGCAGCAGGAACCGCATGCTGGGGTGTGTGAAACATGATGGTGGTTATCAACTGAACCCTGCTTGGGAGCACGGTATTCATCGCACTCGTTCCCACATTCTGGACACTTGGCTACCATCTTGCTGCATGGGCCAAATGCGGCATCAATCCATTCCGTTTTGCTTCCGTTAGCATCAAACTTTAAATTGCAAGTTTTACAGATGTATGTTTCCATTGCTCTATATCTATTTAAACTGATACTTCTCAATAATGTTTGATGGCGGGTTAAAGTAACCAAAGTAAACCCAGGGATATAGTTTACGTATTTGTTCCATTATTTGTTTTATCCCCAGGGGCTCACCCTGACCGTCAAATTCTATTCGGCTAAAAAGCCAATCGGGGTCAATGTTGAAGTTGCGCCACTGTATCATGTTGATACGCGCAGAGTCAATAATCACCTTCAGCGCATTCAGCTCTTCGGCCGTATCGGTAATGCCGGGCATTACAAAGTAGTTGATTGACGACCATGCATTAAACCGTCGGGCAATTCTGAGCGACTCAATGGCATCGGCTTGTGTGAAGTTTACCGGACGGATGTATAGGTTATACCATTTTTCCTGCGCTGAGTTCATGCTTACCCTGATGCTGTTGAGTCCAGCCCTAAAAAGCTCCTCAACCGCCTTTGGCCTACTACCATTGGTATTCAGGTTAATTATACCCTTTGAGGTTTTTGCTCTTATAGCCTTAATGGCATCGCGTAGCAACTCCAACTGCATCAGGGGTTCACCCTCGCACCCCTGGCCAAAACTAACCACCGGGTTAGGTGCTGTTTCGAGGTGCGGAACGGCTACTCCAACAATTTCATCGACAGTAGGCACAAAGGTAAGCCTGTGCTGCGACTCGTGCACCGGCGATTCACTCTCGTCCTGTTTGGAAATGCATCCCACGCAGCGAGCGTTACAGGTGGGCGAGGTAGGTAACGGGGCCTCCCACCTATTCATCACGTAGTTTCGGGCAGCAGGGCAAAGGTAGGTAAAGGCGCAGTTATCCACCAGGTGGAGGATTAGCCTATTGTTTGGGAACCGCAATTTTAGCTCTTTGCCTCGTTTTATAATAATTTTCTGGTTGAAGTTTTCGCAATCCTGTCGGGTATCGGGGTCGATTCGCAAGGCTGGAACGTAGAACTGTCCGTTGTACCAGCCAATAGCCGTGTAGGCATACAACGGCAGAACAGGAGCATTGGGTGTGTTAGCCCATGCAGCTATGGAGAGCTGGGTGTGGGCCGGTGCAATAAAGGCAGCGCAGGCAATCCCCTGATTGCTTTCAACCAGCTCACCCTTTCGGGAATAGCCTAAAACCTTACGACCGGGAAGCTCAAAGAGTTCGCTGCCATAGGGCAGGGGTATCATTTCGTCGAGGTACAGGGGATAAACATGGTTTCCCGAGCGTCCCGCCGCAAATAGTTTGGGGTTTTCAAATATATTCCCCCTACCATCGCTGTAAACGGCAAAGGGTTGAATACGTCGAGTCATAGCTTTGCTTATTGGCAACAAAGGTAGTAAACATTTTACCATTAGCCGATTTTGAATACAAAGGGGAAAGAGTCAGTTCAGCAAAGGGGAAATAGTTAGTGTTTAGAAATGGGGTTTGGGGTAAAGTAGCTATTACTAATACAACAAACCAAAATGCCAAAGCGGGATGGTATTTCCAAAACCATACTCAATGTCGTCTTTTACTATATAGGCATTGGAAAGTTTGGAAATCTGTTTATTGCCTTTGCTCTTGCCACCTATTTCAAATTCATTACCTTCTACCTTAAAATCTACTGTTTCAGAAGAAAATACTTTGTGATTTAATTTAAGTTGATTGAAGAAAAATGTTTCTCTGATATTGCCAATATTGGCATGTTCACCACTTAGCATGTAGGCTAAGTTCGGATTGTTCAGGTAAACCTTGTTTACTTTTCCTAGCCTTCTAATACCTTTGGTTTCGTTGGTTAACTCAAGAATTAAGCCTGCTTTTTCTAGATAAGCAAGATAATCGGGTAATGAATTTCTGGATACCCCTATTAAATCAGCAATTTTAGAGTAATTTGGTTTAAAAGGAACACTTTCGGAAATTATTTGCAACAAATGTTTTAGTTTATCGATGGTTGAAACCTTCAAGTCTAAATATTTTGGAATATCTACCTCTAAAACAGCATTTACAGTTCCTGTTAATCGAATCATAAAATCGTTGTCCTTGTAAAACGGGTAATACCCATGATTTAAGTACTTTTTGAAGTGAATCAAAGGATTTTCGAGTTTTATTTTCACTTTTTGAGAAAGTATTTGGTCAAGGCTATATACTTCCGTGTCTTGCCCTGTTTCGAATATCAAATATTCGCGAAATGATAATCCATTTAAATGATAGGGGACAACACGCCTGCTTAAATCACCAAAACCTTTATAAACATCGAGAATAGAACTACCGCTAAACACAATTTGCAAATCGGGAAAACTATCGTAAATATTTTTTATTTCTTGTGACCAGGTTTCATACTTATGTACCTCATCAATAAACAAATGGCGGCCGCCATACCTATAAAAGTAACCAGCCAATTCGAACAATGTATGGTTTGAAAAATAAATATTATCGAGCGAAACGTAAAGACTTTCATCTATTTTGTTTTCAATCTTAATTTTTTGTAGCATTAGTGTAGTTTTTCCAACTCCTCTTGGCCCTGTAATGGCTATAAGTCTGGCATTCCAGTTGATTTTTGGAAGCAAATACCTTGTAAACCCAGTGTTTACCTTATCTGTTAACTCGTGGTAAATGATGTTAAGTTGCTCCATTTTTTTAGGTAAAGTTAATTATTTTCACTATATACTGTGCATTTTATTATTTATTTGCACAGTGTAATATGCAAAAAATTAAAACACGCAACTTTTAATGTAATCATTATTTCAATCATCCTTTGTCGATAAGCTATTAGCAGGAAAGATGCAACATGTGGTTTTGATATTCTGATTTCTGGGTACATTTCACTTTCGGATATCAGGTCTATGTTATGTATAAGAAAAAGACAGACAGCAATATAGTTAAATTATTAACATGTTTAAAATTTGATAGTTCAAACCTTGGTTTCGCAGGGTTTAGTTCCTAATTTTAGGTTGGGAGGCAGGGGGTGATAATTTATCATATCATTAGTTTATGCTGGGGAAATCAACTTTAAGCTACGGTAAAGTAAAGGAGCAACACCTTACCCGATGGATTTTTTGGAACAAGCAAAACGGAAATACGCCTGAAAAGTTTGTGGTTGAGGTAAGCAATACCACAGGCACAGTGCTCTCAATTCCTTCGAATTTTAGTTTCCTCAGTTCTACCGAACATTTGGACACATTCTGTAATCCGCTTGGGATAGATTGGCTAGTAAAAGCGTTTCCTTACCCTATTCTTTTCGCAAATGCTTTGCTGCTTAAGCCAATTATTGAACGAAGAGTTACCAATCCTTTGGCACTCGCACAATTAATAGTTAGCGATGAATTGTCAGCAAAGGTTTCGCCACGGATGCTTTACAGGAATGTGTTATCGCAACCCTTTTTCGACTCGTGGGACAAGATAAACGTGGCTTTACTGCTCCTCATGGTTGCTCAAAATGCTCAAACTACACTTGAGCGTATTGAAAAGCTAACTATGCAGTATGCCCGTAATTTTCAGTATTTCCGTTACATCAACTTGGCCTACTACTGCAAGGTAAAGGCTGATTGCTGCATTGCACATCAAAAGCTGAGCGAAATGCTCGAATTGCTATCCAAGGAAAATACTCAAAGTTCAGGTGATGTTAGCCCAATCAGGTTCAATAATAGTTACGACTCAACCCGCGAGTTGTTGGCCGGTTTCCACGATTATGCAATAAACCTAAAGTCCTTGTCAAGCTTAAGCAAAAAACCAAAACCACTTTATACTGATAGCTTAACCCTGCCCAAGGGGATTAATCTGATTGATTCGCCTGAGGCTCTTGCTGCCGAAGGCAAAAAAATGCGGAACTGTGTGGCCTCATATACGCGGGAATTAATGGCAAAACGTTCGTTTTTCCTGCATGTCAGCGGCGATGAAAAGGCAACTGTCCAGGTAGAAAAGAACTCCGCTAAGCGATGTTTTGAAATCACTCAAATAAAAGGGGTGGCCAATGTTGAGGTGAGCAGGGAAACGGTAAACAGGGTAAGAAAGGCAATTTCAACTTTTGATGCCCAGCGATTTTTCTTCCTTAACTACAGAAAAAAGAGCAACAAGCGCAAAAACATTCAATCCGGCCCAACTCTTTTCGATGGACTTGAAGGGTGGGAGTAGTCAAATGGCAAAAATTTCCAGTAATTTTAATACCGACAGAATTTGTCGTTTCACCATTTCATATTTGTCATCAAAACAAAATTTTAAAAGCTATGGGGATACAGTATTATGGTATTTGTAAAAATTGCGGCCAACGTTTTAAAATAATGGATGGCGGTGGATTTACTTTTCACATGCTCCGCTGCGATACATGCGGAAAACATAAGTCTGTAAACTTTGAGCAGTTAGGCGAATTACACTTAAGGTACCTTAAAGGTTTGAATCAGCCATATAGCCTTGCTACCGCACACTACGATAGTTTAATCAAGGAACTTTTTCCGGGTGAGCCACTGCCGAAGGATAGCTATGAGGCTGCAATTGAGGAATTTGTGGGCAAATGCAAGTGTGGCGGACAGTTTAGGTTTAATGCGTCACCCCGCTGCCCGCGCTGTCGTTCTACCGATTTTGAGGAAGATCCTAATGGGGATGCATTTCTTTACGACTAATCCAGTAAACAATTAAAAAGTGGTTTAACCCCCTAGTTCTTTGAACAGATTTATTAAAATGATTTAGGACACTTTCATTGTCATCCTGAGCGTTAGCGAAGGATCTATTGAATAGTGTACAGTGTGCAGTGTACAGTGTATTGGGGTGTTTGGAGTTTGGATTTTAGTGTTTCGTGAAATGCTTTTACTCACTATCAACCGTCAACTCTTCTTGTCATCCTGAGAGCAGCGAAGGATCTCTAATCGACCCATTGAGATGTTTCGCTTGCGCTCAACATGACAATGGTTTCAAGAACAACGAACAACGCTTCCAGCCCCGTAGGGGCGTAACATTTGTAATCCCATTGCCACTCCCACATGTATAGCGATGCACGCAATACTTTTTCCAAAGAGCAAGGG
The DNA here is from genome assembly GCF_041102575.1 of Tenuifilum sp. 4138str. NCBI lineage: Bacteria > Pseudomonadati > Bacteroidota > Bacteroidia > Bacteroidales > Tenuifilaceae > Tenuifilum > Tenuifilum osseticum. Next base: position 29,375 of record NZ_JBGCUE010000007.1, read on the forward strand.
TGAAACGTTGCATCGCAACAGAAAGGCAATGCAAAGCGCGATTTACACGTTCTTTCTTGTCTTGATACAAGAAAGAACCAAAGAAAATCAAGGCTGAAAAGCCCGACCCGATGGGTGCCCCGTGGGTGGAACTGCTGCGCGATACAATTCGCCACGCCTGTGGCGTGCCTCATGTGGTATCGCTTACTAAGCCCACCACAACGTTCCACCCACGACCCATTGTCGGGTCAGGCTTTTATGCCATTGCCTTCTTCATCCGCTCCATTCCCTCTAGGGAAAAGGGCTGGGGTGAGGTCGTTTCCCACATTCAACCTAGATGACCCCTCTAAATCTCCCCTGAAAGGGGAGACTTTAACAGCGCTCCCCTCTCCTGTCAGGAGAGGGGCAACCTAGATGACCCCTCTAAATCTCCCCTGAAAGGGGAGACTTTAACAGCGCTCCCCTCTCCTGTCAGGAGAGGGGCGGGGGTGAGGTCAATTCCATGAACAACGAACAACGTTTCCAGCCCCGTAGGGGCGTAATATTTGTAACACCAAGATTATCCTTAAATGTATAGCGATGCACGCAGTACTTTTTCCAAAGAGCAAGGGTGAAACGTTGCATCGCAACAGAAAGGCAATGCAAAGCGCGATTTACACGTTCTTTCTTGTCTTGATACAAGAAAGAACCAAAGAAAATCAAGGCTGAAAAGCCCGACCCGATGGGTACCCCGTGGGTGGAACTGCCACGCGATACAATTCGCCACGCCTTCGGCGTGACTCATGTGGTATCGCTTACATAACCCACCACAACGTTCCACCCACGACCCATTGTCGGGTCAGGCTTTTATGCCATTGCCTGCTTCTTCCGCTCCATTCCCTCTTAGGGAAAATGGTTGGGTGAGGTTGTTTCCCACATTCAACCTAGATGACCACTCAAAATCTCCTCTGAAAGGGGAGACTTTAACAGCGCTCCCCTCTCCTGTCAGGAGAGGGGCGGGGGTGAGGTCAATTCCATGAACAACGAACAACGTTTCCAGCCCCGTAGGGGCGTAATATTTGTAACACCAAGATTATCCTTAAATGTATAGCGATGCACGCAGTACTTTTTCCAAAGAGCATGGGGAATACGTTGCATCGCAACAGAAAAAAACTGAAAAGAGCGATTTCCAAAAAAACAATCAGAATAAAAGGGTTTAAGGTAAAGCGATGCTTTGACAGGGCTCAGCATGACAAATATTCAAAACTTAACAACATTGAACCTTTATCTTCCACGAGGAATATTAATGTAATCTATTATCTATTTCTATAAAATAGTTTAACCTATAGGCATTAAATGGTTTTGTTTCACCAGAGGCAAAGAAATACTATAAGAAAATTCAACCCCACCATTTACTATTCATATCTGATGCTATACTCTTAAATTTTTTGTAGGACTGTAGTTATCAGATTGAATTTATTTCTTTGCCGCACCACATGCGTTAAATCAGTAGAAATTTTTTACTTTTGTGTATAACTTAAAATCAGAAAAACATGAAACGTTTTTTGTTAGGTCCAGTGTTAACTGTTGCACTAACATCATGCTATAAAGGTAATTATACTTTTCCTGTAGTAATTACAGGTAATCAGCAAACTTATAAAGTTAGTTATTTAGACAATAAAGGTATTTGGAGAGATACAGTCATAGTTCCAAATGGTTTTACAATATACAATGAATATAATGATGATTGGAAATTAGATTTAATAGTAATTGGGGACAGTGTTCATGTTTCAGTTTTTAATAGAAATGTGTTAATAAAGGAGTTTTCAGGAAGAGACACGCTCGAACTTCATGAAACAATAAAGTATTAGGATGAATTTTTTGAGCGCGTTTAAGACGCGCTTTTTTATTAATTAACAGATGTTAAACAATTGAGTTTAACACTAATTTATACATATAGACTGTTATTTTCGTTAATTTCATCATCGTTTATATTTCAACTAATATTAATGAATCAGACAGATATAGCCGAGCTTTACAGGCTGGTTAAGGATTTTTTTGAGCACGATACTACCGGGCACGACTGGTGGCATGTTCAAAGGGTAACTCAGTTGGCTTTGCATATTGCCAAGGCTGAGGGGGCAAACCTTGCCCTGGTTGAGCCAGCAGCGCTTGTTCACGATACCGACGACTGGAAACTTTCGGGGGCCAATGGATATCCCAATGCCACCCGAATGCTCTTAGCTGTTGGGTACAACAATCATCAGGTTGATAGGATTTTGGAGATAGTGGAGCAAGTTTCGTACAAAGGGGCTGGGATCGATACTGCACCTAGCAGCCTGGAGGCCATGGTTGTTCAGGATGCCGATAGGCTCGATGCCATTGGCGCAATTGGCATTGCCCGGGCTTTCGCCTTTGGGGGTTCAAAGCACCGTCCCTTGTACCTTCCCAATGTGAAACCTCAGTTCCATTCAACCTTTGAGGAGTATAAAACGGCCAAAGGACACACCATTAATCATTTCTACGAAAAGCTTTTACTCCTGAAGGATAGGATGAACACCGCTACGGCTAAAGCCTTGGCCGAGGAGAGGCATAGGTTTATGGAAACTTTTTTAGAGCAATTCTATAGGGAGTGGGACTATAAAGGATGATTGTAGCTATTATCGATATGGGCACCAATACCTTTAACTTATTGGTGGCTCAAACCTCTGGAAAAATTCTTCATGAGAGCAAGTTGCCTGTAAAGCTTGGCGAGGGAGGTTTTAGGAGCGGTAGTCTTACACCCGAAGCCATGCAAAGGGCTTTTAAAGCTATAAACACACACCTAATTACTGCAAAACGTTTAGGCGCTAACCGTTGCTTCGCTTTTGCCACGTCGGCTGTGCGCGATGCGTCGAATAGGCAAGAGTTTGTAGATGAGGTTAAGCAAAGGTTCAACATCGATGTTGAGGTTATTGATGGTAATCGGGAGGCTGAGCTGATATGGAAGGGGGTAAATGCAGCTATAGGTTTAGGTAAAAGTCCAGCAGTTGTGGTTGATATTGGAGGCGGCAGCAACGAGACCATTTTAGCCAACTCGGAACAAATATTCTGGTTGCAAAGCTTTAACCTTGGCGTTACCCGAATTGCCGAGGGTTTCCCAATTTCCGATCCCATTACTCCCCATGAGCTTGAAGCCATTGAAAGCTACATGCTTCAAACAGTTGAACCATTGTTACTGGCGGCAGCAAACCTAAATCCCAGGGTTATGGCTGGTAGTTCAGGCGCGTTCGATTCCTTCAGAAAAATACTAGTGCACAAAGGAATTATTCATGACACATCAAAGTTTTCGGCCGAAATACCTGTTGATGAATACTTGAAGCTACATCGCTTTTTTGTTACGTCAACACACGCCCAAAGGCTTGCACTGCCAGGGCTTGACCCCATAAGGGTCGATTTGATTGTTCCAGCATCGATATTTGTAAACTTGCTGGTACAAAAGCTTGACATCAAAAGAATGTTCCAGACCGATTACGCCCTGAAGGAAGGATTTTGGGTGGAACTAAGTAATAAGGTTAAAGATTAAAGGATAAAGGATAAAGGATAAAGGATAAAGGTTTCAACTTGACCCGTCCTGAAATTACGAATTATAGGATTGAAACGAGAGGTTTTTAGGGTTTTGGGGCTGGAACTGTTAGCTGGTAACATCTAACTATTTTTCTTATCTTTACACCAAAATACTGGTTATGTCCAAAATATTGGTAATTGACGACGAAAAGGCTATTCGTAATACACTGAAAGATATCCTGGAGGTTGAAGGGCATAATGTTGATGTTGCTGAGGACGGCCATGCCGGACTTGAGATGTTTGATAATGGTGCCTATGAGCTGGTGCTTTGCGATATCAAAATGCCGCAGATGGATGGAATAGAGGTGCTTGAGAAGTTACAGGAGCGTCAGCCCGATGTACCCGTGGTAATGATTTCCGGACACGGTAATATCGACACGGCTGTTGATGCAATCAAAAAAGGAGCCTTTGATTTCATTGAAAAACCACTTGATCTTAACCGGTTACTAATCACTATTCGGAATGCTACCGATAAAACCGTTCTGATACAGGAAACCAAAACGCTTAAGCGAAAGGTTTCCAAGGCTTACGATATTGTAGGGCAATCGCCCGCAATAGTAAAGGTTAAGGAGATGATTGACCGCGTGGCACCCACCGAGGCCCGTGTTCTAATAACAGGCCCCAATGGGACTGGTAAGGAACTGGTAGCCCGTTGGTTACACGAGAAGAGCAACCGGGCAGCCATGCCGTTTGTGGAAGTTAACTGTGCTGCAATCCCCTCGGAATTGATTGAGAGCGAGCTTTTCGGCCATGAGAAAGGTGCATTCACCTCGGCCATAAAGCAGCGGAAGGGTAAGTTTGAACAGGCCGATGGCGGTACCCTATTCCTCGATGAAATTGGCGACATGAGCCTTAGCGCTCAGGCAAAAGTGCTTAGGGCTTTACAAGAGAATAAGATTAGCCGGGTTGGTAGCGATAAGGATATCACTGTAAATGTGCGTGTAATTGCTGCAACCAATAAAAACCTTACCCAGGAAATTGAAAAGGGGAACTTTCGTGAGGATTTATACCATCGCCTTAGCGTTATAATTATCAACGTACCGCCCCTTTGCGACCGGCTTGAGGATATCCCTCTTCTTGCCCAGCACTTCAACGAGCAGATTTGTGCCGAGTATGGTATTCCCCCCAAGGTTATTAGCCCCGATGCCATTGAAGAGCTTCAGAAGCTCAAATGGACTGGTAATATTCGAGAGTTGCGAAACGTTATTGAGCGTTTGATTATACTTTGCGATAAGCAAATAACCGGAAACGATGTTAAGGCCTTTGCCGGTCCTGTTTTTTAGGGCATAATGGAGATAAAATTGAAAAGGCTGGGTTACCCAGCCTTTTCTAAATGTATCAATGTTTATTGCTGTTTATTGCAGGGTGTAAATCATCACATTGTCAATTCTAAATGCGGTTGACATGGAAGTGCTACCTGTATATTTAAAGCCCACATAGGCATCACCTGCAAAGTTCTTTATATTGAGGATACCTGACGATACCCAACGATTTGTCCCATCAGCCTGCTTAACTATGTAGGCATCGTTTAGCTTGGTCCATGTAGCGGTTTGAGGGCTGCTTCCATCATAATCGTTCGATATGTAAACCTCAAGGGTAGCATTTCCCCAATAGTTATACTGGCTATCAAACTTAAAGTAGGTGTCAACATCACCTGAAACAGTAAACTTGGGAGAAATAAGCCATGCCGTATTATCGGGTTCGCCTGATTGGTAGGGATTCATTTCGGCATATACATTCCCGCTATACTGTTTGGCATTCCAAACCTTTGTTCCGGCTACAGCTATGGTTTGCCAACCGTTAATGCTGATTGGGCTATTTACCGTAGCCAGTGTGAAATCCTCATTCAAAATGAAATTTTTGTTTAGTCTGGGTTCAATTAAGCGAACCTCGCCAACTTTACGGATGGTAAGCTGAAAATCGCTGTTATACTTTGTAAGGATGGCTGTGATTTTGCCACGGCCTTTTGGTAACTCAACACCAGCAAAATCTGCATAGTTACTTGTTCTAACAATAATGGTTTTGCCGGTAGCCACCTCTTCAAGTATTCTATTTGTGGTTGAAGAGCTCTCAGCGTAAGTTTTACCCAGCTCGTAATCGGCAAACTGAACTCCTGACAGGGTAACAACTTTGCCAATTAAATTGTTGCTTAGCTGACCAATTGAAGTTTCGGTTACGCTAACATCATTACCGCTACTAATTACAAAAACGTTTTTGTAAAAATCGCTTGCGGCAAGCCTTCCTATTTGGCCACCATAATTGCCACCAAGCTGTATAACACCTCCGTAGGTACCCATGTAAAGGTCCTTACATTTTACCCTGATTTTAGTCCCCACAGGGAAATCGGCATAAAGACCGGTAACATCAACCTTAAACTCAATGGCAGCCGTTTCATCTTCAATAAAGAGCTGTTTGTCAAGGTTACCGGACTCATCGTTTGCTGTAACAACTCCTTCAATGACTAAATCGTATGGTATTTGGTATAGCGCAGAGCCGTCGTAGAAAAGCTTAAGCTGTTCTATGGTAGTGTTTTTAGCTGGTGCCTCTGAACCAAACCGGGGCTGATCAAACTTAACATCAAGTGTATCGCGAATAAGGAGCTGGTAGGTGCTCCCATATATGCTTAGAACACCTGTAATGGAACCGCTACCGGTTGGAACTTGATCCTTGGAAAATTTTGCGTAACCACTGTTTCGTAAAATGATTTGGTTCCCGTTCTGGTCAACAAGTATGCGGTTTGTATTCACTCCTGGAATACTATAGGTTGCAGCAGGGTTCCAGAATTGAACACCCTCAAGTTTAACAAGTTTTTGCACCTTATCAGTGCTTAAGGTTGGGATGGTGATTGTTTCTGGATTTAAGCTGATTTTTTCGCCGGTTACCTGAATGGTTTTGGCAACTACCGAGGGGTCGATACCCGTAACCTTAAGTACACCACCATCGGTATAGCCTAAACCTATTTGGTACATACCCTCATAGTTGTCAATAGCCAGATTGTCAACTTTTACAAGCACTCTTTTACCGGGTTTTAGTCCGTAGGTAGCGTAAATGTCACTTGTGTTTATCTTTAGGTCAATACCTCCTGTTTCATCGGCTATGGTTACGGTTTCATAAAAGTTACCAGCCGAATCGCTCGAGAGCACATAGGCATCAACAAATATTCCAATAATGGTGTCTTTGGGTTGAACTATAATCGTATCCCAATACTCGGTAGGGGCAACATCTTTAATTAGCGCTGGTGCTGTATTGTAAAGTGTCTTTAGCTGAGCAATGGTAATACTCTTTTCCCAGGTGGCAACCTTGCTGTAAAGGGGAGGTGTATCAAAATCTTCCTTTACACAGGAGCCAGTTACTAATACTAACCCAGCAAGGGCCAGTATGGCAAGTACTATAAAATATTTCCTTTTCATATACATCTTCTCCCTTTTACTGTTGACACCTATCGTTTGTAAAATTGATATCGTTCAAATCGCGCATTAGCAGCTGGTAAGTTCCCTTATAGTAGGTAAGAATACCTGTAACTGTTCCATTTTTGGTGGCAATTGTTGTACCGGCAAAGCGTGCGTAGCCACTTGTGCGTAGAACAACTGTACTTGGGTACGTTTGTGAACAGGCAACCAGGGTATGGTTAACCGTAACCTTGTTAACGTTATCGGCATAAGTATAAGTTGTATCGGTAATTGGCGACAGGGTATCCTTTATTTGCACATTATCAAACTTTACCAATTTACCAATGTTAACCTGCGTGAGCAGGGCAGGGGTCATGGCTAATGGGGCAACATCAACAAGCTGTTTACCCTTTTTGAATACGTGCATTTTAATTATTGGATCACCTTCCAACCCGCTAATTTCCCAGTTTCCATTATTATTGTATATGGAACCAAGCTGTATTTGCCCACCGTAATCGCCAAGGTAAAGACCATTGCAGTATACCACAATTTTTTGGCCGCGTTTGTAATCGTTATATAGTGATGTTTTATTGAGCTTTAGCTCAATTGCACCTGTTGCATCCTGAATGAAGATGCTCTTGTAGAAATTGCCTTCCTTATCGTCGGAGGTAACAACACCTTCAATGATAATTGAATCGCGCTGGAAGAAAGTGTTTTCGTTTAGCTGGTACAGCTCCCTAGGGTACATGGCCTTTAGCTCAGCAATGGTAGTATTGGCAACAAGCGTTGTTGAATCCACCCTTGGTTCAACCTCATCGTATGTGAAATCCACACATCCGGGAGCTGATAACATTAGTGCTCCTGCTGCTAGGATTGTGAGTATAAATACTACTTTTCTCATCTTAACCAAATTAATTCGTTTTAAAATCTAAGACCTAAAATCAAGAAGTATGTACGACCAAAACCGTAGAAATACTTGGGAGGAAACTTGTTTGAAGTTTGCTCGGTAATTGAGTAGCGGGCCTGTTCAAACCCTCCGGTTCTGAAATCGGTTTTATCAAGAATATTTGTAACCTGGAAGTTAAGGTTGATAAAGTACGATTTATACCTCCACGATTTTCCAATATTGGCATCGATAAGCATGGCCGAAGGCATTTTCTCCTGTCGGGTTAGTGCATCGCGACGGGGGTCGTTGGGCTCAAGTCCCTGTAAGGCTTCAGCGGTACGCTTGCCAGGGGCAAAATCAATATAGGAATGATCGTAGTAGCTAACCTCGGCACCCAAAAACCAGTACTTGGGCGATGCATACCTTAAACCTAACATTGCTGCAGTTTGAGGCGTGTTAGGTACATAGAAATTCTTGATGTAAACAACCTGATCCTGCTGCAGTACTGTTCCCAGGTTATCCTGAGTAACCGTTGCCAGAGGTCTTGAGGTAAACTGGTATGAACCCAGCGAGGCAGCAGTATTAAGGGTTAACGTTGTGGAAAGTTTAATTTCGGCTCCAACCTCAACACCTCTGTGAACTTTCTCTATCCCGCGCATGGTGTAGTTTATAAAGGTGCGATAGGTATCGTCATAAAACGATTTGAGTTCGGTTTGATCCATGAACTTTGTGTAGTATGCCGATACTCTGGCTTTGATGTATGGGGTACGAAGGTTGTAGTTTACATCAACAGCGGCAATTCGCTCGCTGGTTAAGCCCGGAATTACAAAGTTACTGGTACGGGGCGAAATGTATGAATTACGGAAGAACGGAGCTCGGGTAAGGTAGGCAAGGTTAGCATCGAGGTAGTGGCGACCGGTAATTTTCCAGGTAGCACCGGTTTTTACCCCATAATTATGAAACACCTGTTTTGGCGAGTCGCCCTTGGAGTTATCGGGGAAGCGGCCATTCCGCATGTTCCCGGTACGCCAAAACTCACTATAGCTGTAGTTTGCTCCGGCATAAATATCGATACGGTTTAGGGCGTAGTTTGCCACTGCCCATAGGTTTCCATTGTTTACGTTGGCGTCGTAGCTATAACCAAAGGTATCGCCAACCTTAACCTTGCGGTTCGGATTATCCAAATCGTTCTGGGCAAGGTTTGGGTTATCAAAGTAATCGCGCTCAACAAACTGGTCAATGTCCAACCAGTACTGTCCACCCAGCAAATCGTCCATTCGTTTATAGTTCTTTCCATTATAGATTGACGCATCGATTCCGCCATTAAGCTTAAGTTCCGGAAGGATGCTCCAGTTCACCACGCTCGATAAAGTAAGCTGGCGTGAGTCGGTAATTCTGTTTTCAACAATGTACTTTGAACGAAGGCTATCGTTGGCATCCTTGCTGTTGTAGTTTACCTGGTACATGTAATCCCAATCAAGCTGTCCAACCGATGGGTCGTTCCTGAAAGCATCGGCTAACTGGCTTACAACTGCAGGGTCGGAATCAACCCAGTAGCTGGGGAGTTTACGGTAGTAATCGGGGCGGGGATCCTGAGCATCGTACCAGTTAAGGCCGGTTGTTTGGTATGTGCCAAACGAGAATCCTGCTGTAGAGGTCAGCTTCAGGGTTGAGTTAATATCCCAGTAGTGGTTAAGAATAAAGGTAGGCTCTTGCTGGAACCTAACGCGAGCGTTGCGTTTTTCGCCGTTTTGGTAACCCCAGTTGGGATTGTAAAAGTTAGATCCGGCAAGGTTATTGGCCTCATCGGTCGATACGCCCTGCATGGCCCTTTTTATTGGTGCATTAAAGGTGGTAAATGCTACCGAGTGCTTATCGTTAAATTTCTTTTCAATGCCAATAAAGTAAGCCCAAGCATCGTAGTTGGTCCCTTCAACATAACCCTCTTCAGCCCAACGGCGGGAACCGCTTAGGGTGAAAGCAACCCCATTCTCCATTAACCCGGTTGAATGGGTAAACATGAGCCTGTTGGTGTAGGTTCTATTGCTCGATGCATAAGAAATACGTGTTCCGATACGTTGCTGCGATGCCCTTACATTCAGAAAGGATGCACCGCCAAGCCCGCCGAACGACCAATCGGTTGGGGTTAACCCATTTCTCGATTCCCTGTTTCGGGTTACATCGTTTAAACCGCCCCACGAACTCCATCCGGCAAAACCGCTTTCAGGATCGTTAACAGGAACACCGTTCATGAACAGTAGCGAGTATTCCGGTTCGTATCCCCTAATATTGAAACGGGCTGCGCTAAAAGTGAACGAAGCAGCTGAGGAGAACGCATCGTTTTGCGATTGAAGTAACCCGCTCACGGCTTGCCCTTTCGATTCGCTCTCGAGGTCGTCGAGCGAAACTGTCACCTCATTAAACGTTGCGTAAGCATCGTCGGTTAAGCCTCTATTCATTAAAACATCGGGCAGTTGAAGATTGCCTTCAACATTTACCTCATTTTCAACCGTTTGGTACCCGGATAGGATGTAATCAAAAATATACTTACCTGCCTGAAGGCCCGAAAACTGATAGTAGCCGTTAGCATCGGTGGTTGTCATTTGGTTTATTCCCACCACTTGCACGGTTACACCGGGCAAAGCACTACCGGTTTGGGAGTCCTTAACGTACCCGCTCACATTGTATTGAGCCAGTACCGTGGTTGTGCTGTAAAATAACCCAACCATTAACATTAAAAGTAATCGCCTCATTTAAATATTCAGTTTCAGTGGATAATTCTAAAATTTAAACCTATAATTGTACTTGCAAAAATGATACTTTTTAATATAATTTTTCATTTTTTACATTCTTTTTTTTCGTTTAGTTTTATCTTTGTCGGCACACTTTTTCTAAAAATTAACAGTATATGTGTAAAATATTACTACAAAGGGCCACAATGGTGTTTGCTTTTTTGCTACTTTCTGTTCATCTGCTGTTTGCTCAGGCCACTGAGCAAAAAGAACAGTTTAAGGTAAGCTGCATAGCGTTTTACAATTTGGAGAACCTGTTCGATACCATACCAGGCCCTAACGATACTGAGTTTACCCCGGAGGGAGCAAATAAGTTCACGTCGGCCCGGTACTGGCATAAGATTGACCACATGTCATATGTAATTTCGCAAATTGGCGGGGAATTATTTCCCGGGGGACCTGCAATACTTGGAGTTTGTGAGATTGAAAATAGAAACGTACTTGAAGATTTAATTGCTTCCCCAAAGCTTAAACCTTCAGGGTATTCAATTGTTCATTACGATTCGCCCGATGCCCGTGGAGTAGATGTTGGTATGATTTACCGCCCCGAGTTTTTTAGGGTTACTTCGCACCGTTCGGCCAGGCTTTATGTCCCGGAAAATCCTAGCTTTAAAACCCGTGATCAGCTGGTTGTTAGCGGTTTACTCGATGGTGAACCCGTGCATATCATTGTTAACCATTGGCCTTCGCGCCGGGGTGGCGAAAAGCGAAGCCTGCCTTTCCGTATGGCTGCTGCCAAGCTAACCCGTTCCATTGTCGATTCCATTCTGGCAACCGATGCTAATGCCAAGATAATTATTATGGGCGACCTGAACGATGACCCCGATAGTCCCAGCATTGTAAAGGGGCTGGGAGCAAATCCTTACCGTGAAAAGTTGAAGCCGGGTGAACTATTCAATGCCATGGGCAGCTTATACCACGAAGGGATTGGAACATTGGCCTACCGCGATTCATGGAATCTTTTTGATAACCTCATTATTACCCAAGCTCTTTTAAACGGCGATAAGTCTACGTGGACATTCTTCAAGTCAAAAGTGTTTAATAAACCATTTTTACAGCAACCAAGCGGTCAATTTGCCGGCTACCCCTGGCGAACCTACGTTGGAAACAATTTTACCGGTGGATATTCCGACCATTTCCCGGTGTATTTATTCCTGATAAAGAAAAAGTAGTATAAAACGGGCCAACGCCCGTTTTTTTTATTCAAAAACTTTAACTTTGTGGACAAACCCATTACCTCATGGTTGCATCAAAAAGGCAAATACTTAAAGATGAGCCAACTGAGTTCAAGCTTCTGGCTATCGCTTCATCGTTGAGTATAAGCCAAATGGTGTGGAATATCAATCAGGCGTGCACATTCTCTCTGACCCATAATATTGAACTTGAGGATATTTTGGGCTTCCCTTCGTTTACCGATAGGCAAACCTATGCAGGTAGGGTAATCACCCTTATAGGCAATAAGGTTACAGGTAGGGTTCTACATTCAAAGCTATCAAACATTGATTATATTATGGAGATTAGTGGCGATACCGACGAACAGTTTATTGCCGATACGCTTAAGCGTTTGAAATCAATAAAAGGAATTCAGGTTATAACCCACGTACAACCCTCTCTCCTAAAGCTTAAGGAACCCTACTGCGCTGAATAGTTAAAACAGTTTAGCCTCATAATCAGCAATCTACGTAATTTTGTTATCAAAACACTCTTCAGGGTTAAACTTTGTTAAGAGTAGTCCAAACCATTTCATAAAAATTACCTTTGCTCTCATGAGCAGGAAATTACTATTCATACTTACAGGGGTTATTACCATTGCGTCAATAGGCTTGGTTCTACTACAGTCCAAATGGATAAGGATTGCTGTACAAATCAAAGAGGAGCAGTTTGCCCAAACAGCCAGCCTGGCAATGGAACGCATAATTGATGAGGTAGAAAAGCAGGAAACCATAGTTCAGGTAATTGATGAAATAAAGCCCTACTACTCGGTAAACACCAGCGGTTCCGCCCGAATGTCGTACCGCCAGGATATCCTGAACAAGACCAAAAGTGGATTCAGAACCAAGCAAATAAGCCAACAGGTTTTTACACTGAATAACCTCGATACCCTTAAGCTGCCAGCAATAACCAAAACCCTTTTTGATTCGAGCTTACTGGGTAACTTACCGATTAAAATTACATCGGATCCAACTGAATCGAATCGGCAACAGCTTAGCGTTAATGTAAACGATAAACTGCTCAAGAAAACGGTTTTTGTTGAGAACATTGTTGACCGCATGATCCGGGTTGAGCTCCCGCTACACGAAAGAATTTCGCAGGAACAGCTCGATTCCATTATTCATCGCGAACTTGCCCGCAAGGGCATTGATGCCCGGTACGAGTATCGGGTAACCAACGAGAAGGATAGCACCATATACAGCAGCTCACGGTTTAAGGCAAACTTCAGGGGTCTTGTTCTGCGCGACAAACTTTTCCCTAACGATTTCTTTGCACGCCGTTACTTTTTAACCCTTTACTTTCCAAACCAAAAAACTTACCTGCTGGGATCATTGGGCCCCATGACATTTGGAACCCTATTGCTCACATTGTTAATTATTTCTATATTTACAATCACGCTTTACATTATCTTCAAGCAGAAAAGGATATCGGAAATCAGAAATGACTTTGTAAGTAACATGACCCACGAGCTAAAAACACCCATATCAACCATATCGCTTGCTGCGCAAATGCTTAACGATAAAAGCATACCCCATGAGCGTAAAAACCTCGATTACCTGGGTGGTGTTATAGCCGATGAGAGTAAGCGGCTCGGCTTGCAGGTGGAAAAGGTTTTACAAATGGCAATATTTGAACGCGCCAAGCTGCGGCTTAAGATCAAGGAGGTTGATGTTCACGAGGTCATCAAAAAGGTAACCAATAACTTTGCCCTGCAGCTCAACTCCCAGGATGGAATAATTATTCATGAATTCAATGCCAAATCGCCCATCGTTAAGGCCGATGAGGTTCATATCACAAATGTTATAAATAACCTACTCGATAATGCCACCAAGTACCGAAATGGTAATCCGGTAATAAACATTATTACCAAAGACGTGTCTAATGGAATAGTTGTTGCAGTTAAGGATAATGGTATCGGCATTAGCCGCGACAACCTTAAAAAGATTTTTGACCAGTTTTACAGGGTTCCAAGCGGCAATATACATAACGTGAAGGGCTTTGGCTTAGGCCTTAGCTACGTTAAAAAGATAGTGGAGGCGCATGGCGGAAAAATATGGGTTGAGAGCAAGCTGGGCGAGGGGAGTACTTTTTCGTTTTTCATGCCCTGGAGCGGACCAGCAGAACAATCGTACATACCTAAATAACTAGTATAACCATGAACCAAAGAAAAATTAGAGTAATGCTTGCTGAGGATGACGAAAACCTCGGATACCTACTCAAGGAGTATCTTCAAGCTAAAGAATACGATGTTGACCTTTATAAGGATGGCGAAAAGGCATACAAGGGCTTCCAGAACAACTACTACGACATCTGCATCCTTGATGTGATGATGCCTTTAAAAGATGGTTTTACCCTAGCCAAAGAAATCAGAATGGTAAACCCCAGCATGCCCATTCTTTTCCTTACCGCCAAATCCATGAAGGAGGATGTAATTGAAGGATTTGCCATTGGCGCGGACGATTACATGACCAAACCCTTTAGCATTGAGGAACTGCTCATGAGGCTTGAGGCTATCCTACGCCGTACACGCAAGGATGCCAACGGGGCAGAGCAAACCCTTTTCCAGATTGGCAAGTACGTTTTCGATGCCACCAAGCAAACCCTTACCTACGAGGATGATGTACGTAAGCTTACTACCAAGGAAAGCGAATTGCTCAAGTATCTTTGCCTAAACCGCAACACCCTGCTTGACCGCAACTTTGCCCTTAAAACCATTTGGGCCGACGATAGCTACTTTAACGCTCGGAGCATGGATGTTTATATTACAAAGTTGCGTAAATACCTTGCTAACGATCCAACCATTGAAATTATTAACGTTCGTGGCAAAGGTTTTAAAATGATTTACTAGCTGCAGTCAATATATTCAACTTTTTTTCGTTTTTTTGTATTGGTAAGGTTTGGTTTTAAATAAATATTTAATAACTTTATGGTTATTAAGTATAAAAAGCCATAATTGATATGGATAGAGTTGAGATAGAGCCAACCATGGAAACCCCAAAGGTTGTTCTCGATAAAGATAAAGCGATTATTGAATTTGCAGGGAACTCTTTGCCTGAGGATGTTAACTCATTTTATCAGCCGGTTCTGGATTGGATAGACAAGTACATTGAAAATCCTAACGAGAAAACCGAGATTAACATGAAGTTCGACTACTACAATACATCCTCATCAAAGATGATCCTAAAGATTCTCGAAAAATTCCGCGAAGTTCATAAAAAGGGTTTTTCAGTGGTAGTGAACTGGCATTACATGGAGGACGATGAGGATATGATTGAAGCGGGAGAGGATTATGCTGAACACCTGAAGATTCCCTTTAAAATGATACCAATTCAACAGTAATACCCTAAACCTTAAACCAATGGCAGTTCCCTCGAAATTTAAAGTTTTTACCAATCGCCTTTTTGGCGCATTTAAGGATACCCAACAGGTTGAGTCAAAAAGAAGCGCTCTTCAGAACGAGTACAATGAGTTTATTGAATACGCCGAATCTGCTGAGCTAAAACGCTTCCGCGAACTAACCCAGTGGTTTAAGAGTGGTGAGCATCAGAGGGTTAAGGCCGAACTTAAAAAGTTGACATATAAGGGCTCCGCAGAGTTCAATACCGAAAAAGAGTATCTTTCCTTAGCTAAATCCAAGGAGGTTAAAGTTTACCTGAATAAAGGGGGCGAGATTACGCCTACAGTTTCAAGGTATCTTGAGCTAAAAAGCAAGGTGGAATCAGCTGAATTTCAAAATCGCAAAAAATACCTTTTATCAAAGAATAAGTTTGAACAAAGCGAGGTTTACGCTAAGCTGGTTGAGTACCAAAAGCTACAAAATTCTGATAAAATTAAATGGTTTCTTAGCCTAGAGCGCGACAGCAGCAAGTTCAATGAGATTAGAGAGTGGAAACTTGAATTCTACGACGATTTTGATTCCAATGCCATTGATCATCAAAAATGGCTTACAAAGTTCTTTTGGGGCGATGCGCTCCTTAACAAGAACTATTCATTTACCACCGATAAGCAGAACTATACCGATAAAAATTTTGAGATCAAGGATAGCGTTTTGCGCATTGTAACCCGAAAGGAAAAGTCCGAAGGGATTGGCTGGGATACGAAGTTTGGCTTTGTCCCCAAAACTTACGAGTACACTTCGGGCGTTATCAACACTGGCCATATACTGAGGTTAAAGGAAGGAAGGGTTGAGGCAAAAATTCGCCTGTCGTGCACTCCGGGTGTAACCCATGCTTTTTATCTTGTTGGTAATACTGTATTACCTGAGATTGACATTTTTGTAAAAACCGATAGTAAGCCCAACTCTTTCTCCGGTGCATACTACACATCCAAGGGCAATAATAAAATATCAAAGAGCATTAGTAGCATAGGCGGGGTTAAGTGTAGTCAGAATTTCTACATTCTTGGAGTTGAATGGAACAATAGCAACATAGTTTGGAGTATAAATGGAACTCCATATAAAGTTGAAAGGAATGTTACTCCTGATATGCCAATGTACCTGGTTTTTGCATCGAGCGTAAACGGTAAAATTGACGATGCTAAACTTCCTGCATACATGGAAATTGACTGGGTACGTTGCTGGTTGCCGGTTAAATAGAGCAAAACAATACGCTAAACTATAAGGGCTTCCCGGTTAGGGTTAGTCCTTTTTTATTGCACTAATCCCGAAACCACCCTTAGCTTTGTAATGGCATCCTCGTTATAGGTTTTGGCTGTGTCAAAATCCCATTGCCATTCCTGAACCTGGGTGAGGTTTGATAGGTCAATAAATACAGTTGGGCGAGTAGCAATAAGCGAACCTCGCTCATCGTAAAACTCTTCCAGAATATCCGATATCAATAGCGATTTTCCTTTCGGAAGGCTTTCTATGTGCTTTTGTTGAATTGTACTTGCTAATTCAACGCACTGCCAGTCAGTAAGTTTTTTCTTTTGTTTAAGGAATTCAATGGGTATATCGCTTAGCTGGCTTAACAGGTTTAGCGAAACAACAAGATCGGCATCGGTGGTGTAGGCTTTTGCCCTTGAAACAAGGTTTATGAGTGTGAAAAAGTTTATATCCTTTAGCTTGGTTGCTTGTAGGTAGTGTATTAGCCCTCCTGTTAGGTCGTGCGTTTCAAAATGTATTTGAGGGTTTAATGAGTACTTTTTGATGATACTAGCAGGGTGGGCTAAATCAACAAGGGTTAAGTCTATGCCTCGTGTGAGCAGCTCATCAACTGGAACATCAAGTAGCAAACCGCTACCCAAAATACATACGCTCTTTGGATTAAACCGATTTACAGCATTGGTAATAGCTTGTTTTGAGTTGGTAAGGTGAGCATCCCAACCCTCATTCTCTCTAAGGTAACGGTTATAAATACCTGTTTGTCCCGAAGTTAATCCCAGCTGAAGCGTCCTTCGGGCCTTTCGTATTTTTTGTAATACCATTTTGTTATGCTAATCCATTTTTAGAACTGCCAGAAAAGCCTGCTGGGGCACCTCAACTGTACCTATCTGGCGCATTCGTTTCTTTCCCTTCTTCTGTTTCTCGAGCAGCTTTCGCTTACGCGTGATGTCACCCCCATAACACTTTGCGGTTACATCCTTGCGAAGCGCCTTTACAGTTTCGCGTGCAATAATCTTTGAGCCTATGGCAGCCTGGATTGCGATATCGAACTGCTGGCGGGGAATGAGTTCTTTTAGTTTCTCACACATCTTGCGGCCAAAATCGTAGGCATGATCCTGGTGGATTAGCGACGAAAGCGCGTCGACCATTTCGCCGTTAAGGAGTATATCGAGTTTTACAAGCTTTGCTTCCTGGTAGCCATCCATCACGTAATCGAACGAGGCGTAACCACGTGAAATGGACTTGAGCTTATCGTAAAAGTCAAACACAATCTCGCTCAGGGGTAACCGGAACGAAAGTTCAACCCTGTCGGAGGTAAGGAATACCTGATTTTTGAGAATTCCTCGCTTATCGATGCAGAGCTTCATCACTGCGCCAAGGTATTCCGATTTTGTAATAATTTGAGCCGAAATTACGGGTTCCTCAATGTAATCGATGGTGGTTTGGGCAGGTAAGCCGCTGGGGTTATGAACCTCAACAACCTCTCCCTTTGTTGTGTGAACAAGGTACGAAACGTTGGGCACGGTGGTAATTACATCCATGTCGAACTCGCGGTAAAGGCGTTCCTGCACAATTTCCATGTGCAGCAGCCCCAGGAATCCGCATCGGAACCCAAAGCCTAGTGCAAGCGACGATTCGGGCTCAAAGGTGATGGAGGCATCGTTAAGTTTCAGTTTTTCAAGCGAAGCTCTGAGATCCTCATACTCATCGGCATCAACCGGGTAAAGGCCTGCAAACAGCATAGGTTTAACATCCTCAAAACCAGCAATGGCCTTATCGCATGGGCGCTCCACATGGGTAATGGTATCGCCCACCTTAACCTCATTCGATTCCTTAATGCCCGATATGATGTAACCCACATCGCCGGCGCTAATGTAATCGCGAGGCTGTAACTTTAATCGAAGAATACCTACCTCATCGGCCTCGTACTCCCGTCCTGTATTGAAAAATTTTACCTTATCGCCTTTTCGAATAGTTCCGTTAAATACTTTGTAGTAGGCAATAATGCCTCGGAACGAGTTGAAAACTGAGTCGAATATCAGGGCTTGCAAGGGTGCATTTGGGTCGCCAACGGGCGGCTTAACACGGGTAACAATAGCCTCAAGTACTTTGTCCACACCTTCGCCGGTTTTTGCACTAACAGGGATTATCTCATCGCGCTTGCAGCCAAGTAAATCAACAATCTGATCCTTTACATCGTCCACCATGGCTGCATCCATATCTATCTTGTTGATAACAGGGATTATCTCTAGGTCGTGGTTAAGTGCAAGGTAGAGGTTCGATATGGTTTGGGCTTGTATGCCCTGAGTGGCATCAACCACCAGCAGTGCGCCCTCGCATGAGGCTATGGCTCGCGATACTTCGTACGAAAAATCTACGTGTCCCGGTGTATCAATCAGGTTAAGCTTATACTGTTTGCCCTGAAAGGTATACTCCATTTGTATGGCGTGGCTTTTAATGGTAATGCCCTTCTCTCGCTCCAAGTCCATGCTGTCCAGCACCTGTTCCTGTAACTCGCGGTCCGATAGGGTATTGGTTAACTCCAGTAGCCTGTCGGCCAGGGTGCTTTTCCCATGATCAATGTGGGCAATAATGCAAAAGTTCCTGATATTCTCCATCCTGTTCTATTCAATTGAACTGCAAAGATACTGAAAAGTTGTGAATTACGAATAGGGGAGGGGGAAAGGATAAAGTTTAAAGGATAAAGGATAAAGGACAAGGTTTAATGGATAAAGTTAAAAGCATTAAACTTTCATGCTGAATTTTGATTATAAAGGAAAGCATAGGGGTTTAGGGCACAGTAAAGCGTTTCAGGCTTTCTGGTCATGGAATATTCAGCATCCTTAACCAAATGAAATAGTAATTAGTTTTAACAAACCCCAATTTTAACTACCTTTATAAGGTTTTAAAAGCATTTTGTATGAATTCGTCAAGGAAAAGAATTAAAAAGTATGAGGAGATTGTTAATAGCACAAGCCATGGGGTTGGTATAGTGCTTGCTATTGCTGCCACAGTTCTACTGGTTATACGAGCTGCTTTACATGGCACAGCCTGGCATATTGTTACTTACTCAATATTTGGAGCAGGGTTAATAAACCTTTACACAGCATCAACACTTTTCCATTCCGCTATAAACCCTCGGGTTAAGTTCAACCTAAACAAGTTTGATCATTCTTCAATCTATATTTTAATAGCAGCAACCTATACCCCCTTTGCTTTGCTGAGCATAAAGGGTTGGTTGGGTTGGATTGTTTTTGGGCTGGTTTGGGGAATGGCTGTAGCAGGAGTGGTGTTTAAGCTATGGTTTTACTCCGTAAAGTACCGAAGCGTATCGGCATGGCTTTACATTGCAATGGGATGGATTGGATTAATTGCCGTTGTTCCTATTATTAAAAATACTCCCAACCTATCGTTATGGTTTCTACTATCAGGTTGTTTAGCCTACAGCTCAAGCGTTATTTTCTACCTTAAAGATCACTATGCTTTTGTTCACGGTATATTTCACCTTTTTATTATACTTGGCAGTGCGTGTCACTTTTTTGCATTGTACTTTTTAATTTAATAATGGCAAAACATGGGGGAGTTTAAGTATAAAATAAGACCTGAAGACGTTAAGGATTTAATACCCTCGGGAAGGTACTGCTACGCTTCGGACAAAATAACCGTTGATGGTGAGCCTGTGGGTTACATGCATCGTGAAAGGCCTGAGGAAACCGAGGATAGCGGTTGGCGCTTTTATTCCGGAACCGAAGATGAGGAATACGTTGAGAATCCCTACCACTTCATGATGTTCGACCTGAACTATATTGCCAACTGCGACCCGGCTATAATTCCGTACCTGAAACTGAAAACCGGGTCGGAGCTGGAGCGTATTGAGGGAACTGATAAGTTCCGACCAGTGGAGGACTAATTACCTGCAAGAAGCTGTTTTACCATATCGGCAATGGCTTTACCTTCGGCTTTGCCAGCCAGTGCCTTTGATGCAACTCCCATTACCTTTCCCATGTCGGAAGGAGCCTTTGCCCCAACTTCAGCAATAATCTTTTGGAGTTCAGCCTTTAGCTCATCAGCACTGAGCATCTTGGGAAGGTATTCCTCAATTACTGAGGCTTCGGCCAACTCCTTATCGGCCAACTCCTTTCTCCCAGCCTGAATGTACTGCTCGGCAGCATCCTTGCGTTGCTTAACCTGTTTTTGCAGTATTTTCATTTCAACATCAGCCGATAGTGAATCCTTGTGTTCGCCATCGGTTTTAGCAAGCAGAATGGCGCTTTTAACGGCTCTTAAAGCCTCAAGGCGCACCTTATCCTTTGCCATCATGGCTGCCTTGATATCCTGGTTTATGCGTTCCTCTAATGTCATGGTTATTTGGATTATATTAATTCTCCTACAAAGTTAGCTAAGTTTTTTAACAACTCTATGGTAAGTATAGCCCAAGAGTGCCCCTAGTATCGATGTCAAAATTGCGATAGGAATCAAGCTAAAAGGCTCTTTTGAACCAATAATAATGGCCGATGGCAGAAGAACAAGAAAAGCCAGCAATACCCCTTTAAGCCAACCCGGAATCTTGATATCCGTGACTGAAATCAAGAATCCTACCACCAACCAAAGAGTGAATGCCGAAAGGTTAGCATCCCAACTTAAATCTTGAAGAATCATAGGAATTATATCCAATACTCCGGCTATTGCGCCAAGCGTAATCCCAATAATTGATTTTTTCATCTCTTTCAATTTACCCAGCAATTTAGTAAAGGTTTTTATGAATTATGAGGTTTTCTTCATTCATATTTGAAAAAAACATCTTTACTGTAGCAGAGCAAATGTATTCCTTTGTATTGAAACTAATAATTATTACGGTATGTACGGAGTAACTTGGCTTTCAGTAATTCTAGCAGGACCAGTTAGTATTACAATTATGATCATCGTAATGCGTCTATTGTTCAAGAAATCTCTACTATTCAAAATTGGGATTGCTACTGGTTTGGCAATAATACTTGTTGCCTTTATCTCAGGAGTTATTGCTAAAATTGGGCCTATACACAACCTTTGGGGATTTCCTCTGCAGGTTGCAATTAGTGTTTTGGCCTATGTTTATGTTAACCGCATTATTAAAAAGCCTTTGCTAAATATCGTAAATGTTTTGGATTCGTTGAGCGAAGGTGACTTATCAGTTAATGTTGATAAGGACTTACTAAAACGGAACGATGAAATAGGTGTTCTGGCTAATTCCACGGAGAAGCTTACCGCCAAGCTCACAGAGGTAACTACAGCAATTTCATTGTCTGCAAATCAGCTTTCTACCGCAAGTGTCCAGTTTACTTCAAATTCGGAGCAAATTTCTGAAGGAGCAAACAATCAAGCAAGCTCAGTAGAGGAGGTCTCGGCATCGATTGAGGAAATAGCATCCAATATCGAACAGAATGCCGACAACTCACAACAGGCTAAATTTATTGCTAAAGAGATGCAGGGGAAAATGGAAAGGGTTCGTGAGGCTTCAAGCAGAAGTGTTAATGCAGCACGTGCCATATCTGATAAAATCAATATAATATCCGATATTGCATTCCAAACCAATCTATTAGCATTAAATGCTGCCGTTGAGGCCGCTCGTGCTGGTGAACATGGAAAAGGTTTTGCTGTAGTTGCTGCTGAAGTACGCAGGCTTGCAGAGCATAGTAAGAATGCAGCAAATGAGATAGTTGAAATTTCAAAAAACAGCCAAAACCTTGCGGAGGAGTCGGGGAACCTTATTAATGGGTTGCTCCCAGAAGTTGAACGGACCTCCCTTTTGGTTGAGGAGATAGCCGCTGCAACTCAGGAACAGCGAAATGGTATAAATCAGATTAATGCTGCTATACAGCAACTAAATAGTATTGCTCAGCAAAACGCTTCAACCAGTGAGGAACTGGCTTCCAGTGCTGAGGAAATTAATGCCCAGGCAGAGCAACTGGTTGAATCAATTGGATATTTTAAACTAGATATATCTAGAGTGAAGCGATTAAAATCTAAGTTTATTTAACTAAAAAAATGAAATACCATGACTCTCAGCAGCTATAGGGTTTTGATTGTTGATGATAACCCAACCTTTGTGAAAACATTAAGCCTGTTAGTTCAAACCGTGTTAGGAAATAAGCTTAGCCAATTGGAAACAGCATCAACTGGCGAGGATGCAATTGAAATGGTGAGTAAGAATTCACCTTACAATGTAATCTTCATGGACGTTAATATGCCAGGTATTGGCGGTGTTGCTGCTACAAAGGAGATTAGTAAGGAATACTATCGTACTACCAGGGTGGTGGCCGTTTCGTTTAACAAAGACCTTGAAACCATGAAAAACATGCTATTTTCTGGTGCAACATATTACCTTCATAAGGACGACCTCACCCTTGAGAAATTAGTAGAGATTTTTGATTTTTAGATATCGCTTAGGTTAACCAGATTATGCTTTATTGCATGAACTGCCAGGGCGGTAGAATTTGGTGTTTTTGTCTTAACAAGTAATTCGGCCCTAGCCTTTTCCACTGCACTTATGCTTCGGTTCAGCTGTTTGGCAATTTCGTTTGTTGAAAACCCTTTGCAGATAAGTGTAATTAGTTCGCGTTCTCTTTCAGTTACTTTTATTGATGTTTCTTGCTTCTTTGATCGCAGCAACTTTAACATCAATTCGGGAGAGAAATAGGCTCTGCCTTCAAGTGCCGATTTAATGGCTATGCTTAATTCGTTATAGCCACTTTCCTTAAGCAAAAAGCCATTAACCCCAATGTCCAACAGGGCATCGTAAAAATTAAAATCGTCGAACATAGAAAGCACCAGAATAGGCATCTGATAGCCTTTCCCTCTGATAATTTTTGCGGCTTCAATGCCGTCCATTACTGGCATCCGAATGTCAAGCAGGATAAGGTCGGTAGTTGTTCTATTGATTAAGTCAATGAGTTCCGAGCCATTAGCAGCTTCTCCTACCAGGGTAACATCATCCATGGCTAAAAGCAGTGCTTTTATACCGTCACGAAGGATTTGGTGATCATCAGCTATTACTATTCGCTTGGGGCTCATATTAACTTATGTTTTAAACATTCATGGTTAGCTCAAAGCTGAAGCCTTTCTTGAAAGGTTCGCTATTAACCCTGTATTTTGCCTTAATGGAGTTAAGCCTTTCTACTATGTTTATCAAACCAATACCTTTTGATTTCTGCATTTCTTTCTTAAAATCGAAACCCTCACCATCATGGTGGTAAGTGAGTGTTAATTTTGAGTTCTCAAGGAAAAGTTTAACGTATACATTACTTGCATTCGCATACTTAATGGTGTTATTCAGAAACTCTTTTAAAATCCTGTAGCAGGTAATTTCAATTATCCTGCTTAAACGTTGATTTTCAAGATTATGATCAAAATGGATATTGATAATACTGTTATACCGTTCAAAATGACGAGTAAGGGCAATCACCAGACCGTCAGTTAGTAGGTTTTGTGGGCTTAAATTGTGTGAAATCTCCCTAACGCTGGCAATGGTGTCGCGGAGTATGTCTTGCATACTGGCAACCAGCTCATCCTGATTGCCTTTATGGTTAGCCAAAAGCGAAAGGTACATGTTAAGACTTGAAAGTAGGGGGCCCACATCATCGTGCAAATTACTGGCAAGCCGCTGCCTTTCACGTTCTTCCATTTCAGCAACCGCATTTATTTTTTCACGCTCAAACCTTTGCAGCAGGGTTAAATCGTGTATTACAACTTGATGTAAACTTTCCCCAAAATCGGTAATTGAAGCAATGCTTGCCTCAACCGGAAATGGTTCAGATTGATTCCGAAGCATTATTAATTCAAACCTATTAGTAGGGATAATTTTATTATCTGCAAAGAGATTGATAAAGTTCAGTGAGTTACTATCGCTTTTCGAACATAAGTCAGCAATGTTTTGACCTGTAATTGAATCGGATGTGTATCCAAAAATTTTTGATGCTTTTAGGTTTGCATCAACAATTAAACCATTTTTCGCAACTATAAGTATTGGGTCGTTGGCCATTAAAAATAGAGTTCGGTAACGGTTTTCAACCTCCAGCAACTCTTCGTGTAACTTTTTGTAGATGGTAATATTGGAGTGTGTACCAATAACTCTTTCAGGGAAACCATTGGCTTTTCGTTCAATAATTCTAGCACGGGTTTGCAACCATTGCCATTGTCCATAGTCGTCTTTAAATCTATATTCTGCCCAAATCACTGGGGTTTCACCTAAAATATGGGTACGTATTCTTTCGAGCAAAGGTTTTCTATCGTCGGGATGTATGCGTAATAGCCAATCCTTTAGGGTTTTAATGTTGTCTTTTGAACTAATTTTTACTACGTCGTCAAACTTATCGCTTACAAAAAAGCTACGATTAATTAGGTTGAAATCCCAAACCACCTCATCTACACTCGATATGGCAAGGTTTAGCCTCGACTCGCTTAATTCAAGTTTGCTATAAGCCTGAGCAAAGCTTCGGTTTATGTAGCCAACTATAACAACGGTTACAACTAAATATGAAAAAAAGAAAATACCTCTAGTGAATAGGTGGTATCCGTCGTAGGCAAGAGAATTAAAGTTTAAATCGAAGGTGATCCATTGCTTGTAAAATGCATAAAGTGAAAAGCTAACAGTAATCAATGATATTGCAATGGCAACCATTCCGTACCTGAGCCCAAAAAGCGCAGTAAGTATTACCGATACAATAAAAAGTATTAACACGCCAAACCCCATCAACCCGAAGGTGTGAAGCGATAGGACTCCTATTAAGAAAAAGTAAGCCAATAGGAACGTTATACGCAATTGGTAGTGAAAGCGCGCCTTAAAAATATATGTAAGGGTAACAATTACAGCAAAGACTAAATCGATAAGAAAAAGTGGTTTAAATCCAATGGTAAAAAGACGAATACCTGACAATGTGCATGCAGGAATGGCAACAAGCATGGCAATTAAATTAAGCCTGTCAGAAATATTTTTTCGGGTTTCTTCAAAAATTTGGTTTACAAAAGCAGAATTCTTTTTCTTTCTGGTCATGGCAGGGGAATATTAGTTATAACCAAATATAAAAAAAACGGAGGGAATTACCCCTCCGTTTCCACTATTTTGCCATGAATTTTACATCATGTCCATACCGCCCATTCCAGGGTTGCCCATTGGGGCAGGTTTATCTTCCTTCTTCTCGGTAATTACGCATTCAGTGGTAAGGATTAAACCGGCAATTGAAGCGGCGTTCTCAAGGGCTACACGGGTAACCTTGGTTGGGTCAATAACACCGCTCTGGAACAGGTTCTCAAAGCTGTTGGTTTGAGCATTGTAACCAAAGTCGGCTTTGCCCTCCTTAACCTTCTGAACAATCACTGAACCTTCGAGACCGGCGTTAGCCACAATCTGACGGAGAGGTTCTTCAATAGCCCTCTTCACAATCTGGATGCCAGTAGTTTCATCCTCATTGTTACCCTTGAGGTTCTCAAGAGCTTCAATGGCACGGATGTAGGCAACTCCGCCACCGGGTACAATACCCTCTTCAACAGCGGCACGGGTAGCGCTAAGGGCATCGTCAACGCGGTCTTTCTTTTCCTTCATTTCGGTCTCGGTGGCAGCACCAACATAGAGTACAGCAACACCACCAGCTAGCTTAGCCAAGCGCTCCTGTAGCTTTTCGCGATCGTAATCGGAGGTAGTGTTTTCAATCTGGGTGCGGATTTGAGCCACGCGCTTATCGATGGCTTCTTTCTTTCCGCCACCGTTAACAATGGTGGTGTTCTCCTTGTCAATGGTAACCTTTTCGGCACGGCCAAGCATATCCATCTTAGCGCTATCGAGGCGTAAGCCTTTTTCCTCGCTAATTACCACACCACCGGTGAGGATGGCAATATCCTCAAGCATTTCCTTGCGACGATCGCCAAAGCCAGGGGCCTTAACGGCGGCAATCTTTAGCGAGCCACGTAGTTTGTTAACAACAAGGGTAGCAAGGGCTTCGCCTTCAACATCCTCGGCAATGATGAGCAACGAACGACCGTTCTGAGCAACTGGTTCCAGAATAGGAAGCAAATCCTTCATAGTCGAAACCTTGCGGTCAGTAATCAGTATGAGGGGATTTTCCAGAACGGCTTCCATCTTTTCAGGGTCGGTGATGAAGTATGGCGAGATGTAACCGCGGTCGAACTGCATACCCTCAACAACCTCAACGGTTGTTTCAATACCTTTAGCCTCCTCAACGGTGATGACACCTTCCTTCTTCACCTTCTTCATTGCCTCGGCAATGAGTTTACCTATCTCGTTATCGTTGTTAGCCGATATGGTAGCAACCTGCTCAATCTTCAGGTAGTCGTCGCCAACCGATACCGATTGCTTTTTGAGGTGTTCAACTACTTTGGCTACAGCCTTATCGATACCACGCTTTAGGTCCATAGGGTTAGCACCAGCGGTAACGTTTTTCAAACCAACGTTAACAATGGCTTGTGCCAGAACGGTAGCAGTGGTAGTACCATCACCAGCATTGTCGGCGGTTTTGGAGGCAACCTCCTTAACCATTTGTGCCCCAACGTTTTCAAGAGGATCGGGGAGCTCAATTTCCTTGGCAACGGTTACACCGTCCTTGGTTACCTGCTGCGAACCAAACTTCTTCTCAATAACCACGTTGCGACCTTTGGGGCCAAGGGTAACCTTTACGGCATTTGCCAGCTGGTCAACACCCTTTTTAAGCCTGTCGCGTGCTTCGATGTCGAAGGTTAATACTTTTGATGACATAGTCTATCGTTTTTAATTGTTTACAATTAATGATTTAGATAACAGCCAAAATGTCGGATTGTTTCATGATGAGGTAATCCTTACCATCGATGGTGATTTCTGTACCTGCATACTTGCCATAGAGTACAACATCGCCAACCTTTACCTCCATGTTAACATCCTTGGTGCCGGGACCAACTGCAATGATGGTTCCTTTTTGTGGTTTTTCCTTTGCGGTGTCGGGAATGTAGATTCCGCTCGAGGTCTTTTCTTCGGCCTCCATGGGCTCTACTAGCACTCTATCGGCTAGAGGTTTTACCTTTACGTTCGACATAGCTTCTTATGTTTTTTAGGTTTACAACTAGTTTTCCAAAATTTCACGTTAAGGTTATTTACACATCGTGTGCCAAACCTTAAAACTGACTTTTTTGCATGAAGAAACTGACAGAATTATGTCAGAGGAGAGTTGAAAGTGGCAGCAATGGCAGGAGTTGAAGTTGATAGTTGATAGTTGATAGTTGATAGTTTTTGGTTGACAGCTGTTTTAAGTACTTTGTCATGTTTAGCGCTAGCAAAAAATCCCATTGAGTTCTATTAGAGATCCTTCGCTGCGCTCAGGATGACAAGTTTAGTTGATGGTTGATTGTTGTTAGTTGATGGTGAGGGAAATGGGTTGGAATGAACCGGAATGAACCGGAATGATTCGGAATGGTAGAATGGGAGATTAGAGTGCGTTAAACCGAAATTCGTATCCTGAAATATTTTACAGGAAATTTGTCAGTAGAAACAATTTGTTACGATGTTTTTTGTGTTTCAATTGACTAATAGCGGTTTAAAGCAAACTAAGCACAAAAAACCAAACACTTCTGAACACTGTACACTATAAACTAAACACTAATAAGCTCTATCGCCTTTGATTATTCTCTCAATAAGTTCCTCAACTATGTTGCTTTCAATGCGCTTTGCTGCATTGGTATAAGCATTTACGCCTGCCGTTTGTGCCTCAAAATGCGAGGCATTTATACGGTCGGTACTATGGGAGTAAACGGTATTGCCGCTTGCATTGGTTACAGTAACTTGTAGGTTCAGGGAAACCTGGATATACTGACCGCTTTGGCCAGTTTGCCGGGTTGATGAGTTTATGTTGATCCTGTAATCGGCTTCGGTTGGGTTTTCGGTGATCGGGAAGCCTGCTTCAAGGATTTTCCGTTTAAGGGATTCGGCAAGTGGCTTACGTTCTATAGCCACACCTAGGTTGGTTTCGGTTGACGACACAAGAAATTTTGGCCTGATTACGTTGACCTGCGTTTCGGCCGATGGTGTTTTAAACCGGGCAAGAATTTTGCCTATGGCAAAATCGCGAGTGGCTTCCTTTACAATCGATTCAAAATCAACTTCTACCGAAATGGTTTCGTTTAGCTTGCGGGAGCGAACAGCATCAATGCTAATCGATGCTTCACCCTGATTATTGGTGATAATCCTGTTGTTGGTAAGTGGACGTTCAGTGTAGCTGATTTTTAGCGGAATTGATTTTTGTGGCATGCCGTTACTACTGGTAACAAGGTACGTGAGCTGGTTGCTTTCAATACCAAAGCCTAGCTTAACGTTTACGGCTTTAGGTCCATTTAGTGTTAGCGAATTTAATGTACTTGTTAGGGTAGAAATAATCTCGTTACCAAGAAAGATTTGCTTATCGCGATATGTTGTTGTAATGGTTTCGGCAAAAAATGGCTTAATGGGTTCCAATGCCTTAACTAGCATTAGCAGTGCAGTTCGGGAATCGTTACCATCAATGGCTGTAATGGCCTTATCGTAGAAGTCGAGCGATTTGGCCGCTGCAGCTGCCTTTTTCTCCTCAACCATTCGCCTGTAGGTATCCTTTGATAGGCGATAGTAAATCCAGTAGGTGTTTTGGTCTTCCCAGCTATCAACCACCTCGTAACCTTCAAGTTCCTTTTGGGCTTCAGCCCTAATTGATGACCGGAAATCTTCGGAAAAGTAGTTTTGGCTTTCAAAGGCATTTAGCACCGATTGTGACGAAATGGAAACCGAAATATCGCTAGCCAGGTCGGCAAGAGCGCTCTGCTTGGCAGCCTGCTGGTAGTCGGGGGTTGTTTTTCGGGCAGAGCCTATTCCAATGTAGTAGCCAGCCTGAGTGGGACGTCCCTGAACCCACGATGGGGTGATAGGTGCTTGTGCAACTTTTTTACTCCCTCCGCATCCCAGCATTATTGCTGTTACTAGCGGTAATACCAGTATCCGTTTCATCGTTTTTACTCTTCGGGGTTGTACTGATTGATTTTTTGTGCTGTTCGTTTTGCTATATCCTCAATGGCGTTTGACATGAGTGTGTTCATGCTGGCAATATCGCGTTTAGCTTTTAGTAACTCCTGTAGATTTCGCACATCGAGCTGGTTGTCGTTAATTACATCCTTGGGCGAGTCGACATTAATTTTTTCCCAGTAGCCGAGAACCAGCTTGGATGATGGGCCATCGAATGTGGCATAGTTAACCTCATCGGCTTGGTTGCTCCTGATGAAATCCGATACCATTACTGCTCCCGTTTCGGTTGAGGTAAGCTGGAACTTTAGGGCAACCGATACGCTATTCTTTTGGTTGTAAACCCAGTAAAGAACCTTGCGGTAGGTGACATTAACCTTTTCCTCGCCGGTTTTAGGATCCTTGGTTTTAGTTTCCTCGCGGATATATCCCCGTTTTTCGGTTTTATTTAGCTTGCCTTGTGTCACTTCAATAACCGAAACTTCGCCGCTTAGCAGGGCTTTTGCAGCAAGTAATTTACCTATCTCAAGGTCGGAACCTGTAGTTACACTTCGTTGCTGTTCCTCAATTATTTTATCGGTACTCTGAACATCAATAACCTTAACGAATGGGTTATTTAGAGCGTTTAACTTGCTTACAACTTCGGCCTGAACCGATTTGGCAATACTTTCAGTATTGTAGGTTGTTGATTTAAAGTCGGTAACCCTTATGGTAATGGTTGCCTTTTGCAGTGCTTCATCGCGTAAATCGCGTGAATCCTTATAGTTGGTGAATTCTTTTACTATTTTATCTAAATTGGCATAGGCCTTACGGTACTGGGCGGCATCCATGAACTGCTTGGCTTGCCTGTATAGTGGTTCGCATTTGGAAACCTTTAGCATATCCTGCGTATTACCATAATCGGGCTGAAGGCGTTTAACCTCCGTAAGCAGCAACTCGGCATCCTTGAACTTTTCTGCATCCAATAGGGTTTGAGCTTCGGAGTATATCTTTTCAACGTATTTGGGCTTTGCATCGTTAAAGTAATCGGTTGCCATATTCGATATGGAAAGCTCAACACCAAGCGATGCGGCTTGGTTTTTAAAGCTTTCAGCATCGAGGTATGTGTAAACAGCTTGTTTAAGGTCGTCGTTCTCATATGCTTTAATAACCTTGAGCGAACGCTCATCCAGCACGCGTTGGCCTGCACGTTTAAGGCCAACAATAGCATCGATATTGTCGCGCTTGGCGGTAAGCGAACGGATGTAAGCATCGGCGGCTTGCTCCCACAAACCGGCTTGCTCAAACTTCATTCCCTTTTTGGCATACTTTTTTGAGGCACATCCGCCACCAACCAGAACTGTTGCTGCTAGAAGTAGGAGTAAAAGTCGTTTCATAGGCTAATATTGCTTTTAATTAATATTCTTTAGGAAACACGTTATCAATGAGATAAAATTAAAATCAAATAAAGTTAATTTAAACACTTTCTTTCAACCCTTAAATATAGAAAAATTTGGCAAACCTTTTTTCTGGTCTTGCTTTAATATCATTTTTTGTGATGAAAGCATTCAAAAAGTAAGCCAAAAAGCTAATTTTGAAAAACAATACCAACTGATATGAGCAGTTCAGCGGCAAGAATTGTTAAAGGAATAGAAATAAACCTGGGAAAACCTTTGCCCGGATATGAGGCGCAGAAGCGAATGGAGCCATCGGTTCGTGCCGATTTGCTTGGGAATACTACTCCCAACATGGCAACAGGGAAAAGTGCTGTAATGATACTGCTTTACCCCTCCGGCAAAGGGTTGAGTTTTGTTCTGATTAAGCGCCAAACCTACGATGGTCCCCATAGCGGACAGGTTAGCCTCCCCGGTGGTAAGGTCGACGAGAGCGATGCCAGCATTGAGGGAACCGCACTGAGGGAAACCTATGAAGAGGTTGGAGTTGAACCCAATCAAATTGCCATTCTTGGTCAGTTAACGGAACTATTTATTCCTGTCAGTAATCTTCTGGTTCAACCATTTGTAGGCATAGTTGCTCAGAAACCACAATTTTCCCCCAACCTGCAGGAGGTTGAGTATATAGTTGAGGTTGATATAGCCCATTTGCTGGATGACTCAAAAAAATCAGTAAAGGTGATAACCTCCCATGGTCGTCCAATAACCGCACCCTATTATAGTTTCCAGAATGAGATGGTTTGGGGTGCCACCGCCATGATACTCTCGGAGTTTGAGGAGGTGGTGAGGAGGAGCCTTTAAAAGGGCATTGTAACTATTAACTTTCGCATTCCACAAAATTTTTGGATCAAGCAATATTAAAAAAAAAGCGCAGCCCTTAGGCTACGCAAAGCAATCAATTCCATATTTGCTAAATTACAATCAATCCACGTTGTCGTACAGGTAGGGGTTTTCAGGGTTAATTATGATGTCGTCGTCGTCAAGGGTAACCCTGGAAATGGTTGTTGTTTTTGGAGGTTCGTTTGGCTCAATATTCATGTTGCGGCGTTTGTATGCTGGAACGTTCTCAATTTCATCGAGGTTGGCCCACTTATTATTGCTAGTTCCGGCAAATGGTGCTGCCTGCGGAGTA
Organism: Tenuifilum sp. 4138str; assembly: GCF_041102575.1. NCBI lineage: Bacteria > Pseudomonadati > Bacteroidota > Bacteroidia > Bacteroidales > Tenuifilaceae > Tenuifilum > Tenuifilum osseticum. The sequence goes on from NZ_JBGCUE010000007.1 coordinate 61,389, forward strand.
GCAGGTTTAGGCGAGGATGGTTGAATGTCTATCTCATTTTCGTTAGCTTTTACGGCCTGCACAGTTTTTACCTCAAAAACATCTGAATTAACATCGAATTCAATTACCCTTTGGGCAGGATCTATTACAGGTTGTTTTTTGGGCTTGCTAGTCTGCCTGGCAGGGATAGGGTCAATTTCAGGGGCGTCGTTAACCAGCTCAACCTTAGTGGCATGCTGTTCGGAGTCGAGCGAAATTACCTCAATATTGCGCTCTTTTACATAGAGTTCCGGTATGCTGTTGGTACCAAAGCCTGTGGCAATCACCGTAACCTTTAGATCCTCGCCAAGCGATGGGTCGCAGCCATTACCCCAGATTAGATCGGCATCGTCGCCTGCGGCGTGCTGAACGTAATCAATGATTACTCCAACCTCTTCCATGGTAATCTCATCCTGCCCATAGGTGATGTTTAGCAGTATGTTGCGTGCTCCCGATATGTCGTTGTTGTTGAGCAGGGGTGATTCAAGGGCTTGTTTAACCGCTTCGAGTGCGCGGTTTTCGCCATTAGCCCTGCCTGAACCCATGAGGGCAACGCCACTATTATACATCACGGTTTCAACATCGGCAAAATCAACATTGATATAACCGTGAACGGTAATAATTTCGGCAATACCCTTGGCGGCGGTTGCCAGAACATCGTCGGCTTTGGCAAATGCCTCGGTTAGTTTCAGGTTGCCGTACACCTCAAGCAATTTCTCGTTGTTTATAACCAGCAGCGAGTCCACATGCTGGCTAATATTCCTAATACCCTCAATGGCTTGCATCATCCTTTTGCGCCCTTCCGTACGGAAAGGAATGGTAACAATGGCTACGGTTAGTATGCCAAGCTCCTTTGCCGCCTTTGCAATAATTGGTGCAGCACCTGTTCCGGTACCACCGCCCATCCCTGCTGTAATAAAAACCATCTTGGTATTTTTCTGCAGCAGGCTTACAATTTGCTGCAAGCTCTCAATGGCAGCCTGACGCCCAATCTCCGGTTTATTACCGGCTCCACGGCCCTCGGTAAGGGTAGCGCCAAGCTGAACCTTAAACTCTACCGGGCTATTGACTAATGCCTGGGCATCGGTGTTACAAAGGACAAAGTCAACGTCCTTTATCCCCATTCTATGCATGTAGTTTACGGCATTACCTCCGCCTCCACCAACTCCAATTACCTTTATAATTGATTGGTTTATAATTGGCAGGTCAAAATTTATTATATCGTCACCCATAACATTCGTTTTTAAGTTTTACACAAACACCAGTTTTAATAGAAGGCACAAGACAATAACGGGTTAGTTTATATCATCCTCGGCAAAGAGCTTGGAGAGCACATCGGTTATTTTCATTCCCAGAGTACGTTTACTGGTTTGCTTTGACTCCTTTGCCTGAAACTCAACAAATTCTTCAGTTTTATTTTCTTCGATTTTGATTTCCGTGGTTGTACATGGTGAGGCTTCGCCTGCATCGATATACTCCAGCCCCATTAAACCCAGGCCAATAACGGTTGAGTATTGTGGGTAGTTGTAATTTTCAAGCGATTCGGAGCATAACATCTCAGAGGGGTAACCAATACGAACATCGTAACCCCACTTGAATTTTATAAGCGAAACAATATGCTTTAGCAGCGCGCCTCCACCGGTTATTACTACACCGGCTGTAAGCTTATTGGCAAAGCCCGACATCTGTATTTCGTACATGGCATATTCAAGTATCTCCTCCATGCGAGCCTGAATAATTCCTGCAAGGCTTCGCATCGATATTTCCTTGGGTTCCCTTCCGCCTATTCCCGGAACGGTGATAATTTTGTTATCGGGGGCCATGCTCATCAGTGCATATCCGTGATGGAGTTTTAGCATCTCGGCGTGCTTTTGAAGAATCTGACAACCCTCCTTAATATCCTGCGTAATGATTGAGCCGCCAATGGGTATAACTGCCGTGTGGCGTACAATGCCGTTGTAGTAAACGGCCAAATCGGTGGTGCCACCTCCTATGTCGATTAGGGCTACGCCTGCTTCGCGCTCCTCGTCGGTGAGCACAGCCTTGGATGAGGCTAAGGGCTCAAGTATAAGTTCCGATACCTTTACCCCTGCACGATCCACACACTTTTCAATGTGCTTTGCCGATGAGGTTTTCCCAATTACTATGTGGAAGTTGGCGCCAAGCCTTCGGCCTAGCATGCCTATGGGTTTATCATCCTCTATCTTTACATTATCGATTGAGAAATCCAGCGGCAGTACATGAAGAATGCTATCGCCTGTATCAACAGGGATATTATACATATCCTCAATAAGACGCTTGATGTGGCTCTTTTTGATCTCAGTTTCTTCGGAACCCAGCGTGATGTAGCCATAGTTTTTAATGCTGTAGATGTGTTGCCCTGCTATTCCAACAAAGGCCGATTTGATTTTAACGCCAGCCTGCGATTCGGCCTCGCGAACGGTTTTTTCAACGGCCTTTACTGTTTCCTCAATGTTTTGAATCATTCCCTTTTTTATACCGGTGGAATCGGTAGAGCTAAAGCCCACAATCTGCAAGCGTCCGTTTGTGGTGCGTTTCCCTATTAAGGTAACTACCTTGGTTGTACCAAGGTCAATTGCAGCTACGTAAGTGTTGTTGTCCTGTGCCATAGTTGTTAGTATTTTGTGCAAACTATTTGATTTTTAAATTTTAGGTTAATTACGGTGTATTTGTTCCAGCCTTCGGCTGGTAACGCTTTCTCGTAAAAGAGTTTAAGTTTCTTGAGCTTAACCTCGTAGTTATCCAAATTACCCAGTACAATGATATGGGGCCCAACCAAGGGAATAAGCTCAATATTATTCCGGTTCCTGACGTAAACCTGTTCTATTTGGGCATTCCAGAACCTGTCGTTGTTTACATACATTGCAAACTCGTAAAGCTTGTGTATAAAGTTTTTTGGGCCTTCCTTTGTGCTATCGGTAAATGCTGTAACATCAAGGTTGGGCACAACCTTAAAGGGCTCCACGATATTACCGTTTGCCACCAGCGTGTTAGCAGCAAACCCCGATGAGTAGGGTAGTATTTTACCAGAATCGTCGATATAGTAGGTTTGCCCTTTTGCATTGAAAACTCTTAAAACGGGTTGGCGTTGAGTAATTTCAACTATTACTTCGCCTTTAGCGGTTTTAAATGCCTGAACATCGCGTACAGCAGCCATTTGGTAAACTTCCCGCTCAATTCTATTAGTATTTATGCTGTTAAGGCTCTGCCCTATAGGTGAGTATTTTGATTTTACAATGGTTCTGTATACATCCTTAGCCCTCACAAAGTTGAGCTTTGCGCTATCGAGAACTCTTACCTCAAGTTTTGTGCAGCGTTTCCCTTTATACACTTTACTGGCATAGGAAAGCCCATAAATAAACCAGGCCAGAACAAAAAGCCAAGCCAAAACTTTAAGCCCTATGCGCAACTTCCTATTCATTTATTGCTTTATTCTCCTTTGCTTCAAGTGTATTAACTATCTCGCTTATCATTCTGTCGATATCGCCTGCACCAATGGTGAGGAGAATATCCACATTATTGCATTTTAACCAGTTAATTAATTCGGCCTTTGGAACAACTTGTGCATTACTGTTACTCATCAGCTTCACTATGGTTTCCGATGTAACCCCTTCAATTGGAAGTTCCCTTGCCGGATATATTTCGGTGATAATTGGTTTGTCAAGCTTGTCGAGTGCCGCAGCAAACTCCCCTGCAAAGTCGCGGGTGCGGCTGTAGAGGTGAGGTTGAAATATCCCGGTTATTTTTCGGTTAGGGAAAACCTCACGAACCGATCTTACCAACGCTTCAATTTCGCTGGGATGGTGTGCATAATCATCAATGTAGATGATTTTTGTTCCCCTATACCTTACATCAAAGCGGCGCTGAACACCCCTAAACGACTCTAAGCCGTGAGCTAACTTTTCAGTCGGAACGCCAAGGGTTAACGCTGCTGCCGATGCGGCAATCGCGTTCTCCAGGTTGTAATGGCCTGGTACTCCTAGCGTAAGATTGTTTATTGAACCCTGGGGAGTTACAAGGGTAAACCTGTAAAGCCCATCGTGGATGCTAATGTTTGTTGGGTAGTAATGGCAGTCGGGCGTAAATCCGTAAGTGATTACTCCAACTCCCTTGCCCACTGTAGGTTTGAATGCAATATTTTGCTTTACAACCAAATACCCGCCGGGTTTTATTTGCGACACAAATTCCTGAAAAGCATTAAGTACTGCATCGTAAGTGCCGTAAATGTCAAGGTGGTCAGCATCAACCGAGGTAACAATTGCAAGATATGGGTGAAGTGTAAGGAAGCTACGGTCGTACTCATCAGCCTCTACCACAAGTAGCTGCTTGCCTTGGTCGGCAAGTATTAGGTTGCTGGAGTAGTTGCGCGATATGCCTCCCAAAAAGGCATCGCAGCCCATTGATGTAGCCAAAAGGTGGGCCAACAGGGTTGATGTAGTAGTTTTTCCGTGAGTGCCCGCAACGGCAAGGGTTTTATAGTTTGAACTTAGTAATCCAAGAACCTGTGCGCGTTTCATCAGTACAAACCCATTGCTGCGGAAATATTCAAGCTCGCTGTGGTTTGCAGGAATAGCTGGTGTATAGATAACAAGTGTTTCTTCCCTGTTCAGGAATGCGGTTGGAATAGCCCCTACGCTATCGGTGTAATGGATATTTGCCCCTGCAGCTTCAAGGGTTTGGGTAATATCGGACGAAACCCTGTCGTACCCTGCAACAGGAACACCGTAGTGCAAGTAGTAACGGGCAATGGCACTCATTCCAATCCCTCCAATCCCAAGTAGGTAAACCCTTTTTACTGCATTCAGCTCCATCGGTTCAATTTTTATTTTTTTCAATACCTGCCAGTTTTAAAGCTTCAAGGGCTATAGTTTTAGCCGAGTTTCTTAGTGCCAAACGGGCAATGTTTTCCGATAATTTTTTCTGTTCCGCAGGGTTATCAAGCAGTTCAAAGGCTGCTTTAACCAGTTGCTCTTTTGCCTGACTATCGGGTATCATAATGGCTGCATTGCGTGAAACCAGTGCCTGGGCGTTACGGGTTTGGTGGTCTTCAGCAACATTTGGCGATGGTACAAGTATGCAAGGTTTTGCAACCAGGCAGAGTTCGGAAATTGTTCCAGCACCTGCTCGAGAAATAATGGTGTTAGCTGAAACATAGGCCAAGTCCATGCGGGCAATGAAATCGTACAGCCTGATATTTTCAACCGGATTGCTGTCAAGTGCCTCTTTTACTGTTTGGTAGTAAAGTTTCCCGGTTTGCCATATCACCACAATATCGGGTCGGGTTTTGATGAAGTGGAGCGAAGCCATGAGGCTCTGGTTAATTGTTCGGGCTCCAAGGCTTCCGCCTAAAACGAGTAAAACCTTTTTGTCGGCTCCAATGCCAAAATGTTCAAGTCCCTGATTGCGTGTAACGGAAAGGTTTTCAATATCCTGCCGAACAGGATTGCCGGTTAATATTATTTTTTGTGCAGGGAAGTATTTTTCCATGCCTTCGTAGGCTACACAGATAGTTTTAGCCTTTTTGGCTAAAAGCTTATTGGTAACCCCGGCATAAGAGTTCTGTTCCTGTAGTAGCGTAGGGATACCTTTACGCTGTGCTGCCTTTACAATAGGTCCGCTGGCATATCCTCCTACACCAACCACAACGTGAGGTTTAAAATGCTTAACTATGCGGTTTGCTTTTAATAAGCTCTTAATCAGCTTAATAATCACAATGAGATTTTTTGGGGTAAGGCTTCGAGAGAAGCCGGCAACAGGCAAGCCTACGATGTTGTATCCGGCTTGTGGCACCTTATCCATTTCCATTCGGCCCTCGGCTCCAACAAACAGAATCTCAGCATCGGGGTTTTGCTCCCGAATGGCATTGGCTATGGAAATGGCAGGGAATATATGCCCGCCAGTACCACCACCGCTAATTATTATCCTTAACCGGTTCTTCTCCATCGAATAGTTCTTTTTTATCTTGACTTCGACTAATACCCAGAATAATACCCAGTGCACCACTGCTAACTATCAGCGATGAACCTCCCAAACTTACAAGTGGTAATGGCTGACCCGTAACGGGAATGGCTCCAACCGCAACGGCCATATTAATTAACGCTTGCAGCGTTAGCATTAAGGCCAATCCAAAGGCAAGGAATGCTGGAAATAGCCGGTTCGATTTTTTAACCAGCAGTGCCGCCCGGTAAAGTAGCATAAGGTAGAGTATTAGGGTAAATACTCCGCCTACCACACCATACTCCTCAATAATTATTGCGTAAATAAAGTCGGAATAGGGGTGTGGCAAAAAGTTACGCTGGGTTGAGCGTCCAGGCCCTTTACCAATAATACCCCCGGTTGCAATGGCTATTTTCGATTGCTCCAGCTGATAGTTCCCCTCTGTTTTGTCGTCGCTAATAAAATTCTCAATGCGGTTTACCCAGGTTTGGGCTCTGCTCAGGGTTTTAAACTGAAGCGATATGGCAATAAAGGCTCCCACCAGTACAATGCCTATCCCAGTAATTCCGAAAAGGTATTTTAGGTTAACTCGCCCTACAAACATCATTAACCAACAGGTTAAGCCAAGCAAAGCTGCGGTTGAGAAGTTTGCCGGTAAAATTAGAGCGCACACAAATGCTACGGGTGCAATTAGCTGGATTAAGAATTGTTTAAAATCATCAGTGCTTTCCTGCATTTGCGAGAGATACTTGGCCACATACATTATTAAAATCACCTTTGCCAGGTCCGATGACTGAAACGAAATGCCCAATCCGGGTATCTCCAGCCAACGCGATGCAGCATTGAGGTTACGTCCAAAAAGAAGTGTAATACCGAGTAAGGGAACTGACAATGCCAGAAGTATATTGGCAAGCCTATACCAAACGCTGTACTTTATGAGATGCGCTGTCCACATTACTATGAATGCAACCAGCAGGAAAACAAGCTGTTTAATCAGGAAATAGGTTGTATTTCCGCCATGATAGCGGAAAGCTAGTGAGCTCGATGAGCTGTAGATGAGCAGGAGCGATGAAAGGTAAAGGAAGATAACAATCATCCAAATCACCCTATCGCCCTTTAAGTATTTTTCGAACAGTGCTCCCATAGCTCACTGGGTTATATTAAAGCGCGCGAACAGCCGCTTTGAATTTGCGTCCACGATCCTCATAGTTCTCAAACAGGTCAAAGCTTGCACAGGCCGGGGAAAGCAGTACCGTGTCGCCCGGAACCGATATTTTGTAGGCGTGCTGCACAGCCTCCTCGGCCGATTTGGCATCAACAATTACGGGAACAATGCCATCGAATGCTGCGTGAAGCTTTGAGTTATCCACTCCCAGGCAGATTAAGGCTTTCACCTTCTGCTTAACTAAATCCATAAGCTCGGAGTAATCGTTCCCTTTATCGGTACCGCCTGCAATCCAAACCACGGGGGTTGTCATGCTCTCCAGAGCATACCATGCGGAGTTCACATTGGTAGCCTTTGAGTCGTTAATGTACTTAACACCTCGCACAGTTAGTACATATTCCAACCTATGCTCTACTCCCTGAAAATCGGAAAGCGATTCACGAATAACCTCCTTACGGATATTTAGCACATGACCAGCAATACCGGCAGCCATGGAGTTGTAAATGTTATGCTTCCCTTTCAGGGAGAGGTCGTTTATTGACATGCTGAAATCGCTGTTATCGTAATTTATGAACATATCGAGGTTTTCGAGCCATGCGGTTTGGTTCTCCTTTGTTTTCTGTGAGAAGGGCAATTGCTGGGCGCGTAGTACAATCTTTTTGAGTTGCTCCACGGTTACTGCATCGTCGGAGCAGAAAATGAAGCAGTCGTCTTCCGAGAGGTTTCGGGTAATCCTGAACTTTGATTCCACATAGTTCTGCATCTTGTAGTCATACCTGTCCAGGTGGTCGGGGGTGATGTTAAGCAGTATGGCAATATCGGGTTTAAAGCTATAGATTCCATCGAGCTGAAAGCTGCTTAGCTCAATAACGTAGTAGTCGTAGCTGCATTCGGCAACCTGGTAAGCAAAACTATTGCCAATATTACCAGCCAGCCCAACGTTTAGACCAGCTTTCTGCATCATGTGGTAAATAAGCGAGGTGGTAGTGGTTTTGCCGTTGCTACCAGTAATACAAACGGTGTAGGCGTTGGTGTATCGGCCAGCAAACTCAATTTCGGAAATTATGGGGATGCCCTTTTCCCTGATTTTAACAACCATTGGGGCTTTGTCAGGAATCCCCGGGCTTTTAATCACTTCGTCGGCATTGAGGATTAGTTCCTCGGTATGCTTACCCTCCTCGAAGCGGATATCGTACTTGTTAAGCCACTCCTTGTAGCAGGGCTTTATTTCCGACATATCCGACAGGAACACGTCGAATCCCTTTTTCTGGGCTAACACTGCGGCTCCTGCACCGCTTTCTCCTCCTCCGAGTACAACTATTCGCTTCATATTGTTCTTTTTTAGCGGATTTTCAATGTAACAACTGTAATAACTGCAAGTAGAATGGCTACAATCCAGAACCGGGTTACAATTTTGGGTTCAGGGTAGCCTTTTTTCTGGTAGTGATGATGCAGGGGCGACATAAGGAATATCCTTCGACCCTCACCATACTTGCGTTTGGTGTACTTAAAGTAGCTAACCTGTATAACCACTGAGAGGTTTTCCACCAGGAATATCCCGCAAAGGATTGGTATGAGCAGTTCCTTACGGATAAGTATGGCAAAAACGGCAATAATACCGCCAATGGTAAGGCTACCGGTGTCGCCCATGAATACCTGTGCAGGGTAGCTGTTGTACCAAAGGAATCCCACCAGCGCGCCAATGAATGCGCTCATAAACACAACCAGTTCGCCCGAATGGGGAATGTACATGATGTTCAGGTATTCGGCATAAATCACGTTACCCGATAGGTAAGCGAACACGCCCAGCGTGGTGGTGATTACCGCCGAAACCCCGGTTGCCAATCCGTCAAGTCCATCGGTTAGGTTTGCACCGTTTGATACGGCTGTGATTATAAGAATTACAACCAGAATAAAGATAATCCAGGTTACATACTCGTAACCTTCGCCTTTAAACGGGTTGAGTAGGTTGTAGTCAAACTCGTTGTTTTTTACAAAGGGGATGGTGGTTTGCGTTGTCTTTTTAGCCTTTGAAACGGTTACGGGTTGATTGTCGTTATACTCCGTTGTTACCACAGTTTCAATCTGAACATCTTTTTTAACCCTTTCAACTTTTTCCCTAACCACAATTTCGGGGCTAAGCCACATCACCAAGCCAACAAATAACCCAAGCGATACCTGTCCGATGATTTTGGTACGACCCGAAAGGCCCTCCTTGTTTTTCAGAAAAACCTTGATGTAGTCGTCGGCAAAGCCCACTGCTCCCAACCATACGGTTGTAACCAGCATTACAATGATGTAGATGTTCAGGATATCGGCAAAAAGCAGTACCGGCAAAAGCATTGAAAGAAGGATAATGATACCTCCCATGGTTGGGGTACCCTTTTTCTGCATTTGGCCCTCAAGGCCAAGGTTTCGGATTTCCTCACCAATTTGCTTACGCTGCAGGTATCGGATAATGCGCTTACCAATTAGCAAGGCAAAGGCCATCGATACAATGAATGCCATTGCGGACCGGAACGAGATGTACCGGAATAACCCTGAACCGGGGAAATCCCAGAATTTGCTTATGTATTGAGCCAGATAGTATATCATACCTGCAACGATTTAAAAATTTCGGTTAGCACTTCTTTATCGTCAAAGTGATGTTTTACACCCTTGATTTCCTGGTAGTTTTCATGACCCTTACCTGCAACCAGGATGATATCGCCTTTAAGGGCAAGCATACAGGCTGTTCTTATGGCTTCACGCCTATCCACAATGGTTATCACCTTTTTTGCCTGCGAGGCATCAACGCCTACTCTCATATCGTTGATGATTTCTTCGGGTTCCTCGAACCGGGGATTATCGGAGGTGAGGATTACAATATCGCTTAGCTCCGTGGCCACCTTGGCCATAACGGGGCGCTTGGTTTTGTCGCGATTACCACCCGCACCCACCACTGTAATCAGGCGTTGGTTCTCGGTTTTAATCTCGTTTATGGTTTTAATCACATTCTCCAGCGCATCGGGTGTATGGGCATAGTCAACAACAGCAGTTACGCCGTGCGAGGAGCGAACATACTCAAATCTCCCCGAAACCGGAGTTACATCGCTTATGCCGGTAAGGATATCGTTTTTATCAAAACCCAAAAGCATCAGGGTTGCGTAAATTGCTAACAGGTTGTATGCGTTAAACCGACCCAATAGCCTTGTCCAAACCTCAACCCCGTCCATGTTAAGCATCATCCCATCAAAATGGCTTTCAATAACCTTGCAGCGGAAATCGGCCATGGAGCGTAGCGAGTAGGTATAAACCTTTGCCTTGGTGTTTTGTACCATTACCATACCATTCCTATCATCGGTATTGGTTAGGGCAAAGGCATCGGAGGGCAACTCGTCAAAGAAGCGTTTCTTGGCCTTAAGGTACTCTGCAAAGGTTTTGTGGTAGTCGAGGTGGTCGTGGGTTATATTGCTGAAAATGCCACCGGCAAATGTCAATCCAGCTATACGGTTCTGAACCACCGAGTGGGAACTAACCTCCATGAAACAGTACTCGCATCCTATATCAACCATCTGCCTTAGCAGAGCGTTAAGCTGTATCGGGTCGGGGGTAGTATGGGTCGATGGAACTTCTACGTTATCAACATAGTTTACCACTGTTGATAGTAAGCCAGCCTTATGCCCCATACGCCTGGCAAGGCGGTAGAGTAGGGTAACAGTGGTGGTTTTACCGTTGGTACCCGTTATACCAACCAGCTTTAACTTTTGCGATGGGTTTCCATAAAAGGCCGATGCCATGTAACCCAAGGCTAACGATGAGTTTTCAACCTGGATGAATGTAACATTTGCAGGACATTCGGCAGGTAGTTCCTCACAAACAATAGCCGTTGCTCCCGATGCTATGGCCTGTGGAATGTAGCTATGGCCATCGCTTTGGGTACCACGTATGGCAAAGAAACAGCAACCACCCTTAACCTTGCGGGAATCGAATGTTAGCTCATCAATATCAACATTGATATTACCAACCGTTTTGGTAATCAGCTTTACGGGTATTATGTTTTGAAGTTTTGCCATGTTAACTTTCTCCTCTACTCATTTCTAAGTAAACTGTTGAACCTTTAATAACAGGTTCGCCGGGGTTTGCCGACTGTGAGCGCACGGTGCCTCGTCCCTTGGCCACAACCCTTAACCCTAAGCTTTCCAGCTGGTAAATGGCATCGCGTAATCCCATTCCAACCACATTTGGTACTTTGCTTTTTGCTAAACGAATTGGATTTGTAACTATTTTAGTGCTATCGCGCTGAACGGTTACCCAATCGGTCCTTTTCCCATTGCCATCAAAGGGTATGTCGAGCTCATCCATTACATACTCAAGCTTTGACAATTGCCCAGTTTTGGCTTGTGGTAAATCCTTTAGTTTATCGCCCTTAATATCGCTAAACCACTCAGGACTAGTAGCAAAGACCTTATCGGAAATCTCCTTGAAAATGGGTCCAGCCACCACATTACCATAGTAAACGCTATTTGAAGGAGAGTTCACAACAACAATACATGAGTATTTTGGGTCTTCGGCTGGGAAGTAGCCTACAAACGAGGCCTGGTAGCTAACTCGCCCTCCCGATTTGTAACCCTTACGTCCCTTGGCTATTTGGGCAGTACCCGTTTTACCTGCTATTTTGTACCTTGGATTTTTAAGGTTGATTGCTGTACCACTTTCAACAACTCCCTCCAGCACCTCATGTACCTTTTTAAGGGTGGAACGCGAGCAAATGGACGATTGGATTACCTGTGGCGGAAAACTCTCAACCACCTGTCCGTGCTTTAGGTATGCTTTTACCAGCCGGGGTTTAACCATGCGGCCATTATTGGCAATGGCGTTGTAGAAGGTAAGGATTTGCAGGGGGGTAAGACGAATCTCATACCCGATGCTCATCATGGGCATCGATAGGCCAGACCAACCCTTATCGCCCGGGAACCGGATTTGGGGCTTTATCTCGCCCGGTATGATAATACCCGTTGGCTCGTTCAGCTTTAGCTCATAGAGCTTTTTTACAAAATCTTTCTCCTTGCCCTTGAACACCTTTTGAACCAGCTTTATTACACCCACATTCGACGAAACCTCAAAAACCTCCTTAACGGTAATCTTCCCATGACCGTCCTCCTTTGAGTCGGAAATCACATGGTCGTATAGCTGTAGTTTTCCCTTGCCGGTATTTACCGTATCGTTGAGGTTAATATCGCCCTCCTCGAGCAGGGCAATTAGGGTGGCAGTTTTGATAGTTGATCCGGGCTCAGTGCTTTCGCCCACGGCGTAGTTGTAAACCTCCTCGTAGGTTCCATCCTCATTGCGCCGGAGGTTAGCAATGGCTTTAATATCGCCGGTGGCCACCTCCATCACTATGGCGCAACCATGACCTGCGCCATGCCCTTCAAGGTGTTTGCGCAATGCCGCCTCAGCCACATCCTGTAGCTGCACATCAAGGGTGGTAAGAATATCAACGCCGTCTTCGGGTTCAACCTTGTTCATGCTATTTACCTCAACCCATGTATTGCCGGGTATCCGGGCATGAACACGCAATCCATTTCTGCCTCTTAGCACTGGGTCAAGCGCTTTTTCAATCCCAACAACCCCTCCATTGAGGTTTACTATACCAAGGGTGCGGGCTGCCATGGAGTTGTGCGGAAGCATTCGCTTGTTTACCTGTTCGGCAATGAACCCACCCTTGTTCTCCCCCAAGCGCAGCAACGGGAATTTCGATATTTCCTGTAGCTCAAGGTAATTTACCTTACGAGGTGCTATGGGGTAGTAGCGGCGATTCTTAGCATACTTGCGGGCATTGGTAAGCTCAGAGCGGTACGAGTACCACGACCGGTCGCCAAAGAATTGCGATAGGCATATTGCCAGTGAGTCGATATTAGCTTTGAACACCGAGTCGGTTAGGCCGGCTGCCAGCAAATCCATGCGGAGGTCGAAGTATGGTACCGATGTGGCCAATACTCTGCCATCGGCAGCAAGGATATCGCCTCTGTTGGCCTCAACAAGTATATCGCGGTAGGTTATCTTTTTTGCTTTCTCCCTGAGTTCGTGCCCATCAACTACCTGTATGAAAACAATTTTGAAAACGATACCTATACCCACTAGTAGCAGTAGGATGTAAATTCCTGCAATCCGAATTAGTATGTTGTTCTTTACTGTCATGGGACTGCTTTACTAACGGTTACTTCAGCTTTTTGGGCGGAACCCTCGATTCAATTAGGCCAAGCCCTTTCTCCTCAACCAGTTTAACCACTTCCGACTGTCGGCTTATCGACATGTACTGAGCAGCGGTAGTTATTGATTCGGCACGGAGGTTTTTCACCTCTTTTCGCAACTTGAGTTCAGTTCTTAAAAGGTTGTTATAGTGGTAGTTGTTAGCAATGTAAATAATGGCCAGCACCACCAAAAAAATAATGTACGGCATTTGGCCCGATACCATCTCATGGGTAAGGATTCGGCCACTAATAAAGTCCTTTGCGCCAACCTTTTTCCCTTTCTTGTCCTCGGGCTGCTGCGTTGGTTTTACATCGTCAAATTCCGGTGTGTTTTGCTCTGTCATAACCTTTCCCCAATTCTAAGTTTGGCGCTTCTGGCGCGATTGTTTGCCAAACACTCCTCCTCGGTGGGAGTAATCACCTTTTTATTCACCTGCTCAAAGGGGGTGGGCCTGTTGCCCATGAGGTCCTTGCTATCAGTCCCCTCAATATTCCCGTAGCGCAGGTAGTTCTTTACCATCCTATCCTCAAGCGAGTGGTACGATATTACCACTAACCTACCTCCCGGTAAAAGGCACTTGGATGAGTTCTCAAGCATCGCCTTTAGGCTTTCCATCTCGCGGTTAACCTCAATGCGTATAGCCTGAAACACCTGTGCCAATACCTTATTCTGTATCTTAAAGGGTACTAAGGGTTTTAGAATGGCGAGTAACTGGTCGGCAGTTTCAATCTTTTGGCTTTCGCGTGCCTTAGCAATTACCGATGCCATTTTCCCTGCACCCTGTACCTCGCCGTATAGCTTCAGTATTCTGGCCAGTTCCTCTACCGGGTAATCGTTTACCACTTTCTGTGCGGTAAGCCTGGCGTTCCGGTTCATTCGCATATCGAGCGCTCCTTCGAATCGGAACGAGAAGCCCCTCTCAGGGCTATCGAGGTGATGCGACGATACTCCCAGGTCGGCAAGGATGCCATTTACCCGATCAATGCCGTGGTAGCGCAGGAAGTTTCGGAAATACCTGAAATTGCTTCGGATTAACATGAAACGGCTATCGTCAATGGCATTCTTTAGTGCCTCCTCATCCTGGTCAAAGGCTATGAGACGGCCTTTCCTACCAAGTTTTTCCAGAATGGCGCGTGAATGTCCACCTCCCCCAAAAGTTAGGTCAACATACACACCATTGGGGCTGATGTTCAGCCCCTCAATGCTCTCGGTAAGCAGTACTGGAACGTGGTAGGCCATTTACTCATCCTTTAAAGGTGTTGATCCCAGTATTCGTTCAGCCAGATTGGCAAAATCGGACGAGCCCAGCTGTGCCGATTCGTACTTTTCCTTTGCCCAAATCTCAATCTTACCGTTCATCCCGGCCATCACAATATCGCGACCAATTCCAACCATCTCCAGCAAACGTTTTGGCAATAGCAACCTACCATTTGAATCGAGGGTTACCTCGGCTGTACCCCTGAAAAACTCCCTGATGAACAGGTTATGCTCCTTGTTGTAGGGGTTTGTGTTCCGGCGTATTATCGCCGTTTGATGCTCCCACTCCTCTATGGGGTAAAGCACTAAGCACTCCTCGTAAATGTCCTTTTTCACAACAAACCTATCGGGCGATTCAGACTTCACCTGCTTACGAAGCGATGAGGGGAAGAGGACGCGCCCCTTCTCATCAACCTTGCACTCGTAATCGCCGATAAATGTGGACATTGTGTTTTCAGTTTTCAATTTGTAAAAATATACAATAAAATTCCACTTTCAACCACTTTTTCCCACTTTTTTACACTTTGTTAATAACTTTTTTGGTTGACGGTCAGAAAATTATGTTGAAATCCCTGTAATTGTTGATGATTGGAATGTGGCAGATGATTTTTGATTTTGGTTGATAAGTTGTGTAACCACTAGTACCCTTCCACTAAGTAATGTTTTAGTGGAATAAAAATTCTACACCCAATGTCGTTTAGATAAAAGGGAATAAAAGAAAAAAGGGGTGCTTCGGCAGCACTCAGCATGACAAAGGGAGTGAGGGAGTCAATGGTGTTGCCATTCCGAGTTTATCGAGGAATCTCATTATAAAAGTGAAGAAGGTACAAAGGGATGTTTCGGCAGTGCTCAGCATGACATCAGGGCTAAATTCTCTTCTGCTAACAACCAACAACCATCAACTATCAACTAAACTGGTATCACAGAGTTACACAATGTAACACGGTGTTACACAGATTTTATGATGCGGCTATCACGAACAACGATTCACTAACAACCTAGACGACCCCTCTAAATCTCCCCTGAGAGGGGAGACTTTAGCCCTGCAATAAGGTCACCCAATTGTTTCACCCCTCTCCTGTCATGAGAGGGGCTAGGGGTGAGGTCAATTCCACGAACAACGATCGCCGCTTCCCGCCCCGTAGGGGCGTAATATTTGTAACCCAATGATTACTCCCATGTATTGCGATGCACGCAATGCTTTTTCCAAATTGCAACACTGGAACGTTGCATCGCAACGGGAAAGCATGGCAAAGAACCTTTACACGTTCTTTCTTGTTTTGATACAAGAAAGAACCAAAGAAAATCAAGGCTGAAAAGCCCGACCCGATGGGTGCCCCGTGGGTGGAACTGCCACGCGATACTATTCGCCACGCCTGTGGCGTGACTCATGTGGTATCGCTTCCAAAGCCCACCGCCACGTTCCACCCCCGACCCATTGCCGGGTTAGGCTTTTATGCCACTGCATATGTAACTCGGTGTTGGTTGAGGAATTGCATTAAAGAAGAGTTGAAGGTACTAAGAGATGCTTCGACTAGCTCAGCATGACAATAGTTTTACGAACAACGAACAACGAACAACGAACAACGAACAACGAACAACGAGCAACGAACAACGATCGCCGCTTCCCGCCCCGTAGGGGCGTAATATTTGTAACCCAATGATTACTCCCATGTATTGCGAAGCACGCTATGACATTCCAAAGAGCAACACTGAAGCGTTGCATCGCAACGGGAAAGCATGGCAAAGATCCTTTACACGTTCTTTCTTGTCTTGATACAAGAAAGAACCAAAGAAAATCAAGGCTGAAAAGCCCAACCCGATGGGTTCCCCGTGGGTGGAACTGCCACGCGATACTATTCGCCACGCCTGTGGCGTGACTCATGTGGTATCGCTTCCAAAGCCCACCACCACGTTCCACCCCCCCCACCCATTGTCGGGTCAGGCTTTTATGCCACCGCTTGCTTCTTCCGCACCATTCTCTCTCAGCGATAAGGTCTGGGATGAAGCCGTTTCTCACGAACAACCTAGATGACCCCTCAATATCTCCCCTGAGAGGGGAGACTTTAGCCCTGCAATAAGGTCTCCTAAATGCTTCTCCACTCTCCTATCAGGAGAGGGGCGGGGGTGAGGTCAATTCCACGAAAAACGAACAACGTTTCCAGCCCCGTAGGGGCTAAACATTTGTAACCCTATGGCTACTCCCACATGAATAGCGATGCACGCTATGGTATTCCAAAGAGCAACACTGAAGCGTTGCATCGCAATGGGAAAGCATGGCAAAGAGTGATTGCCAGAGAACTAACCAAAAGAGATGAAAGGATAAAAGGTACAAAGAGATGCTTCGGCTGCGCTCAGCATGACATAGAGCGTAAGGATGCAAGGGGTATTGTCATTCCGAGCTAGTCGAGGAATCTCATTATAAAAGTAATGGGATACAAAGAGATGCTTCGACGAAATCACCGTGGCTAATAACCTTAATTAACCGTCATTGATTCAACACCACTATTAGTTAAGGTTAACGCAAACAAAAAAGGGATATGGATTTAAGAGTCCATATCCCTCAAATGCCTTACACTGTTTATTCTACTTAACCCCCAAAAATTCCTTGGTACTCATAATCTTGGCATAGCTACGGAGCGTGGCAAGGGTCGATAGGTGAACCATTTTAGCCGGAATGGTTTCGTTTTCCCACTTCAGATCCTTGGTGGCGCAGGCATCGTGGATAAGGGTTACCTTAAACCCCAAATCGGCGGCAGCGCGCACTGCAGCCTCAACGCACATCTGCGTTTGCATGCCACAAATAACCAGCTTTGAAACTTGTTGCCCCTGCAGGTATTCCAGTAAACCCGTATCGACAAAGGCGTTAACAGTGCTCTTCATGAATACCATTTCACCCTCGGCGGGTTTAACCAGCGAGTAAAACCCTTGCCCCTCAGTGGCATTATGGCCAACATGCACCACCAACTGTTGGGTGTTTCGGAAATGCTCCAGTACCTTGGCGGCATTCTGTGCAGCCGGTATGGGATTAACCAGCTCCGACTTTCCGCCAGGAAAGTAAAAGTCCTGGATGTCAATTATTACAAGGGCCACCCGCGATGTGTCGGGGATTGCCCAGCCTGCCATTGCTATAAGCAATAGGGTGGCAGTGTAAAGTACTCGACGTTTCATGGATAAATGTTTTGGTAAATGTAGCAAGAATTTCACCAACCGGTTAGTTCATGTAGAAAAAACATGCTCGGCTACTACTGATACTTTGGGGTATTTGCTCCTCGTATAGTTTCATGTCCAGCTGATCCACAAACAGGTGGTAGAACGACAGCATGCCCTCCGGCAACCGGTTCTGGTTATCCTCATCGAAAAATACTACGAGGTTGTAAAACCAAAACGGATCGGTGTTCATGTGAATTCGGCCAACATAATCAACCACAATGCTGTTCTTTCCCCTGTACATACCCTTTTTGAAATGGATTTACCTACAATTGCAACCTCAAGTTATGGAATAAAAATAACATTGTCAACATTTTAACCAATAAAAAGGGTGATGTTTATCATTAAAAGGGGGAGGGTGAAAAATAATATGAAGGAGAGTTGAGAGAATATTTAAAGTTGGTTAAATAGCTGATTTGATTTACTATACACTTATAACAATTGTGAATAGAGGAGAAAAGTTTACGGTTAAAAATGATTCTGATAAATATTAGTTAAAATCTCATAAGGAATGGATATAAAAACACCAAAGCCACGCTTTAGGCGTGGCTTTGAGTACCCGGAGCGGGACTTGAACCCGCACAGCCGCAATGGCCACAGGATTTTAAGTCCTGCGTGTCTACCAGTTCCACCATCCGGGCAGAATGGTTGGCTCTTTAAACTTAAAAAGTTCAAAGCCTACTTACTTTGAACTTTCCAAAAGAACTTGAGCGGAAGACGAGACTCGAACTCGCGACCCTAACCTTGGCAAGGTTATGCTCTACCAACTGAGCTACTTCCGCAGTATTTCAAACTTAACTTGCACCGTTGTGCTTGTTGTTTGGTGCTGCAAAAATATATCATTTCATTTTTTCTGCAAAATTTTTCTGCAAAATTTTTTATCCATCCGCTTTTGTTACTTGCAAAGTATTAGGTTGCATTACGTTAATCACCTTAGCAAAAGTTCAAAATCGGTAGTAATGGGTTGGTTCTTTTCAAGGTCGAACAGGGTTAGCCGGCGCATCTGGTAGTAGTACTGCCAAAAACCGCTGAGGGTGTTTATGTACTTTTGCTTGGCCTGGTCGCGCTCGGTTTGTGCCACGTTAAGGGTTAGCACATCAATTTTACCTATGAGGAATCGCTGTTTGGTAACCTCGTAGCGGTTCTGTGAAACCAGGTCGGCCTTTTTGGCAATTTGCACCTGGTCGTCTTGTCGGTTAAACTGCATTACCTTTAGGAACACATCCTGTTCAAAATCGGTAAGGGCCTGATCAACCGTGGTGCGAACAACCTCACGGTTCGACTGTGCCATTTTCACCTTTCCGCGACCTAAACCCCAATCGAGAATGGGTACAGTAATTCCAACCCTCACGGTTTGCTGATCCTGTGGGTCGATGTAAGCATCCTTTAGTTCGGTTGCCCTTTGGGTTAGACCAAATGTGGCAAACAGGTTGGCATTAAGGCCGCGTTCGGCGCGGGCCTGGGCTACATCCCTGTCGGCCTCCAGGAGTTGTCTTTGGTAGCTAAGGATTTGAGGGTTATTCTCCTTGGCCAGGGTGAGCACACGGTTAAAATCGAGGTCGAACGATGGAATGCTATCGGGGAGCACAATTTCCAAATCGTAGCTATCGTTGAGGCCCAGGTACGATTTAAGCCTAATCTTTTTTAGCTGTAAGTCAACCTCTGCCTCGCTTAGCGCTGTTCCGGCATTCAGGAAGCTCAGCTCCATCTGCAGCAACTCATTCTCGGCAATGGTTCCAATGTTGTATCGGCCTTGAGCAATTTTATACAGGGTATCGGTATTGGAGTAGTTTAGCTTGGCGGTTTCAAGGTTTTGTTGAGCCATGGCAAGGTCAAAGAATAGCCGCGTGGCTTCCATTGATATGGCCTCCATGCTTTGGATAAAGGCACGTTTGGCTTCCTCGTACTTAATTGGCTCAATGCGCTTGCTCCATTTAAGCTGATTCATGGCGAAAAGCGGCTGGGAGAAACCAATGGAAACAGGTACGCTCATGTATGAGGTGGTTTTATCGGAGCCCAGTAAATCGGTACGTTCCAGGTTGCTTCGTACAAAAATTTGACCTCCGGTTAAGCCAATATTTTGTGAAAGCGATAAACCGAGCGAGGTGGTATTGGAGTTTTCCTCAATGTAGGTATATGACCCGTCCGGGTTCTGGTACCGTATTAGGGAGCGGCTGAACTGGGGTATTGTTCCCGTAAGGGTAAGGTTTGGTCTTAGTTCGGCAACGTAGGTTCGGTATTGCCAGTAGGCTGCCCTAAACCGATGCTTGGCCAGTATGGCTTGTGGCGATTGATCTTTGGCTAGCTGTAGTACCTCATCGTATGTAAGCCTATTAATTGGTTTTTGGGCAAAAAGGTTTACTGCAAAAAGCAATGGTATTAAAAACGTAATTATTCCTTTCATATCAACTTTTTTATGGTAACACTATTCGTAACGTAACGATTCAATTGGATCTTTCTCGGCAGCCCTTTTGGCGGGCGACAGGCCAAATATTACACCAACCGCAGCCGATACTCCAAATGCAATGATTATTGATGAGAAGCTGACAATGGTAAGTATTCCTGCAAAATGCGTAATCAGCTTGGATAGGATAACTCCAACAATAACACCAATCAAACCTCCGGTAACGCTTATAAGTACTGCCTCGGAAAGGAATTGGGCAACAATATCGGCTTTTTTAGCGCCAATAGCTAAACGGGTACCAATTTCCTTGATACGTTCCATAACCGATGCAAACATGATATTCATAATGCCAATGCCACCTACTATAAGTGAGATGCTTGCAATAGCTCCCAGAACAATATTGAAGATATCCTTGGTACGCTGTTGCTGCTTCAGCAGCAGTTCGGGCACGGTAATCTCGTAATCCTTTACACCGGAATGCCTGCGTAGTAACATTCTGCTGAGTATCTCCGAAGTTGATGCAATATCCTCAGTGCCCTTTACCTGTAGTATAATCCTATCGAGCTGGTGGTAGTTTTTGGGGGCTTGTGTTTCAGTACTTCCACCGAAAATTATAAATCCAAACCCACGTATGGTGTTACTTTGATTTAACTTCTTAGAGTTTACCAAAGCCCGGTTTTGGTATCGCAGCAAAATGTTTTTGGCTGGAACGTAGATATTATCGTTATAAACGTTTATGCCGCTATTTTCGAACCCTGTAACCTTAATATCCGATTTGGCGAGGACCCCAATGACCTTTAGCCATACATTACCAAACTTGATGTATTTTCCAATAGGATTCTCGGTACTGAAAAATTTTGTTTTGATGTTTGCCCCTATAACGCAAACCGGGATTCCATGTTCTTCCTGATTGGCATTAAAGTAGGTTCCCTCATCGAGCGGTAGGTTAAAAAGAGCAAAGTAGTCGTTGGTAACGCCAAGTATTTTTGCCTGCATCCGTAATCCATTGTATTGGATATATGAATTTAAGTTGATTTCAGGGCTGATGTGAACCACCGAGGGAACTACCTGCTGGATTGCCTCTAAATCGGAGAGTGTGAGGCCAGGGGAGAACTTTTGTTTCTGCTTGTTTCCGTTCTCCGATTCCGATTGGGAATCAGGAGCCTCAAAAATGGAGTTTACTATGATATTGTTAACCCCAACCATTTTCATTTGCTCCAGTATCTCCTGTTGTGCACCATTACCTATGGCCAGCATGCTGATAACCGCAGCAACCCCAAAAATAATTCCGAGTGCGGTAAGTACCGATTTTAGCTTGTTGGCCATAATAGCCTCAAGGGCAATGGTTATATCGTGTGAGTATCGCCGGTATAGCCTGTCGATTTGAAACATAACTGTTAGGGTTTTGTTTTCTTTTGATCTTTTGCAGTGTTTTTAGGTGCACTGCTGCTATTTTTATTATCGGCAGGTTTATCAGTGGAAATAATCATAACATTCCCTTGTCCGGGCATACCGAAACCGTTTTTACGCTTATTCATAAGCTCTTGCTGCTGCTGGCGTAACTCAGCCTCCTGTCGCAGCTTATCCTCTTTCCTTTTTTTGATTTCAGGGATTAGCTCAAAACCGGTGAACTCAAATTTTTCGGGTTTTTCTGGTGTTGAAAGGTAAAGCTCTTCGCCAGGTTTTAGCCCCTTTTCAACAATGATGAAATTCTCGTTCATATCGCCCACCACAACAACTTGACGTTTACCCTTACGAGTGTAAACAAAGCTAATGCTATCGTTAGCATGAAGAGCCTCAAGGGGAATGTAAAGAACTGAATCGTAAGTGTTGGTAACAATCTGGTTGCCCGTAGTCATTGATGGGCGGAGAATGGGATCGTATTCATTTACCCTAATTGTCACCTCAAACACTTTTGCATCGGTATTGGGTAGCTGTTCGCCAATGTTGGCAACCTCAATCACCTCGCCTGTGAATTTTTTATCGGGGAAGGCATCTACGGTAATTCTAACCGGCTGCCCTTTCTTTACCTTGCTTATGTCAATTTCATTGACATAGGTTTTGGAGTTCATCACTGAGAGGTCGGGTAGAGTGGCTACGGTGAGGTCCCAAGGGCTTACGGTTGAACCAACCTTACGCTTTTGTCCGCTCCATTCGCGGTAGTATATCACCATGCCCTGTTTGGGTGCTTTAATAACAAATTTACTGATAACATCCAGCATATCCTGCCGTTCGCGGCGCTGGCGTTCAAGGTTTATGGAAACCTCCTTCATGGAGGCTTCGGCTTGATCTTTCTTCAGGTTGTAGTTATATAGGGCTTGCTGGTATGCCCTTTCAGCCTTCTCTAGGTTGATTTGTGCTTGACGCTGTGTGGCTGGAGGCTCATACTTTGACTGCTCCAGAATAAGTTTTTTCTCCTCCATATCGAACTTCAGGTTAATAAGATTATTCCTTAGTTCCCGGAGCTGGAGCGTGGTGTCGAGCTGGGTTTTTAGGTAGGCCTGCTGGCTCTTTTCCAGCTCATCTTCGGTATTCTTGAGCTGGTTGCTCAAAGCTGATCGGTCAAGGGTGGCCACGTAATCGCCAGAGTCCACAACAGTCCCTTCAGGGACTAGGTCCTGGATTTTTACATCGGTAACTCGGAACGAACGGCCACGCAACTCGGTTGGTGCTGTAATGTCCTCAGAGTTCTGCGCCGTAAGTTCACCTGTAACGTTAACCACTATTTCAAACTCTCCAACCTCGGCACGGGTGAACTGTGGAGCTGCTTTGTCCTTTGAACCCGAGTTGAAAACTGCTGTAAGCAAAATAACAACAACTGCAATTGCAATTAAAATAAACCAGTATTTACGTTTCATTGTTTGGTTAGGTTTGTTTATACAAAAGAATGAAAAACTTAACATTGGTTTAAAACGTGAATTGTTAAAGAATATTATTGATTTAAATCTAAACTTTGAATAGCGCATCGTCAAATACTTTGCGCTATTTATTATTTTTGCTAACTTTACAGGGCTAACCAATACCCACTTTAATTTTGGAAAGTTTTAGTAGTTTCCTTAATGAGATTGCCCAGGGAGTTATTGTAAAAACCCCATCACTTGAATTCTATCTTGGCCTATTGGTGTTAATTATACTACTATTTCTCTCGGCGCTTTTCAGCGGTTCCGAGGTAGCCTACTTTTCGTTAACACCAAAGGATTTTAAGGAACTTGAGAGCAGGAAAAAGCAATCAAAAACCTTAAAAAACATCTCGCACCCCGAGTTACTCCTGGCAACCTTACTGGTTGCAAATAACCTTGTTAATGTAGCCATTGTAATACTTTCAACCTTTATAACCCTATCGGTTCTTGACTTTAGCCAAGCACCCTTGCTCGGGTTTCTGTTTCAAACGGTTATAATTACTTTCATACTGCTTCTATTTGGTGAGATTCTTCCCAAAATATTGGCATCAAATAGGTCATTACAATTTGCCGAGCGATTTGCGCCCTTCATTGGGCTGCTCATTTCAATGTTTAAGCCAATTACAAAATTACTCATTAAGTCGTCGGTGGTCATAAGCAGGCGGATGGCCACTCCCCAAAAAATCTCAATGGATGAGCTTGGCGATGCCATAGAGCTTACTTCCGATGGTCTAGCCGAGGAACGACAAATTCTTGAGGGAATAGTGTCGTTCACAAGCACCATGGTTAGTGAGATTATGAAACCCCGACTCGACGTGGTTGCACTTGACTACAACACCTCCTATAGTAGGTTTAAAGAGGTGGTTATTGAGTCGGGCTATAGCCGAATACCCATTTTTAATGAGTCGTTCGATGATATAAAGGGAATACTTTACGTTAAGGATTTAATCCCCCACGTTGACAAGAGCGACGATTTTTCCTGGCAAACACTCATCAGGCCACCCTATTTTGTACCGGAAAGCAAACGAATTAACGACTTGCTCACTGAGTTCCAGCAGAAACATATACACCTTGCTATAGTGGTAGACGAGTATGGCGGCACAAGCGGAATTGTTACCCTTGAGGATATACTTGAGGAGATTGTTGGCGAAATTGCCGATGAATCCGACGAAGAGGAACGGCTTTACACAAAGGTTGACGATAACAATTACATTTTTGAGGCCAAGGTGATGCTAAACGACTTTTGTAAGATTGTTGGGTGCGATGATGATATCTTTGACGATATTCGTGGCGAAGCCGAAACAATTGCAGGCTTAATTCTGGAAAACACTGGGCAAATCCCTAAGGTGAACTCAGTGGTAAAATGCAAACAGTTCACTTTCACTATTGATGCAGTGGACAACCGCAGAATTAAACGGGTTAAGGTTAATATTAGTCCCAATGAGAATAACTAAGGTAAGATTGATATTTTTGCTTCTTTTTGTCGTGCTTGTGGCTTGTACTGAAAGTCCAGTTCCTAAACCGCGTGGGTATTTCCGTATATCGTTCCCCGAAAAGCAATACCGATTATTCGATACCATTTACCCCTTTAATTTTGAGTATCCGGTTTATGGTTCCATTGTAAAGGAAGAAAACCAACAGGGTGAGGGCGAATGGATAAGCGTGAGCTTTCCGGCCTATAAGGCCAAGATACACCTGAGCTATAAGGATATTTCGGGCAATTTGAGCCAGTTAACCGAGGATGCCCGTAACTTAGCCTATAAGCATACCTACAAGGCCGACGCCATAGATGAGCAGCTTTTCTCAAATCCCGATAAGAGGGTTTATGGCATATTGTACGACATCAAAGGGAACTCTGCCAGTTCAGTGCAGTTTTACGTTACTGACTCAAGCAGGCATTACCTACGTGGAGCACTTTACTTCCGCTGCCAGCCCAATAAGGACTCCCTTGCTCCAGCCATCGACTTTTTTAAAGCAGATGTGATTCATCTGATTGAAACTATTAGGTGGAAGTAGAGTTCTTATGCCCAAGGCTAACTCCATATCACATGACGATATACGGATAGCTACATGGCTAATCACTGAAAGCGTTGAGGAACTGATAACCCTTACGGGTTTTTCGGCTCCTTTACAAAAGAGTGAATCGCGCCAAAGGGAGCGGCTTGCAACAGCAGCCCTGCTGCAGTCCGAGGGTTTCCCTGCAAGTTACAGCTACGACCAGGAAGGACGGCCCATTATTCCTGAGTCAAATGTTTTTATCTCCATTACCCACACCGATGGTCTCGTAGCCATTGCTTACTCTACCAATCAACCAGTTGGTGTTGATGTAGAGCATTTAGGTCGTGATTTCAAAAGGGTTTCAGGGAAATACCTTACTGAACATGAATCTTTACAATCAATTCAATACTCCGATGAGCACTTTGCCCTAACCTGGTGTGCAAAGGAATCCATCTACAAGCTTCCATGGCCAAAAAGTTTAGTGTTTAGTCGTGATATTGATGTGATATTTGAATATGAAACGCTAAAACGTGGCTGTCTCTTTGCTAAAGTACAAAATGGTACAGGGTGGAAAACAATAAAAGTTTTTTTTACCTTTATCAATCAGTATTGCCTTACATGGGTGGGTATGAATAGTATTTTGAATGGGAACGCTATACGATAAAATAGTAAAGGGTGGCCTTGCCATACTGCTCGACCCCGACAAGGAGTCGCAGGTGGACTTTGATGCCATTGTTGCCAATGGGCAAAAGGCTGAGGCGTCGATGTTTCTTGTAGGCGGGAGTTTGGTTTCCAAACCGCTCGATAGCTTTGTAAACAATCTAAAGGGAAAAACATCGTTGCCTGTGGTGCTATTTCCCGGTAGCGCCATGCAGTTTACACCTGTTGCCGATGGAATCCTTTTTTTATCGTTAATATCGGGTCGTAATCCCGATTTTTTGATAGGCCACCATGTAACTGTAGCCCCAATGGTAAAGCAGAGTGGCGTTGAGGTAATCCCAACAGGGTACATTCTAATTGATGGGGGAGCCCCCACATCGGTTCAATACATGAGCCAAACCATGCCCATTCCCGCAAGTAAGCCCGATATAGCAGTGGCTACCGCCATTGCAGGCGAACTTCTGGGACTAAAAGCCATTTACCTTGAGGCGGGTAGTGGGGCAAAAAACGAAGTACCTGCTAAGGTGATTGAGGCTGTAAGGAAAGCCATTTCGGTTCCACTCATTGTTGGTGGGGGCATACGCAGTAAGCAGCAGTTCACCGATGCTCTTAGTGCCGGAGCTAACCTTGTAGTGGTTGGTAATGGGCTTGAGACAAACCCGCGAATGTTTGGTTAACTACTCAATCATCTCCTTAATGGGCGTTCCGGTTGCGCCATTTGGCCAGGTAATCCCAAGAAGTATGGAGAGAGTTGGTGCCAAATCATTGATGTAAACCGGATTAAGTACCGATTTGCGTTTTGCCTTCCATCCATAGAATATTAATGGGACATGTGAGTCGTAGTCGTAGGGTGAGTTTGCCGAGGTTACTTTCCCGTTACGCTCAACCCATCCGGGTTCAAGGTTGATGATTACATCGCCGGAGCGGCGTTGGTTGTAGCTATTCTGGAACTTAACCATGATTCCGTTTGCGAAATTGCCGTTTTGTAGGTTATGCGCAGTGGTGCTATTGGAAACGCCGCTAAATTCTAGCATAAAATCAGCAACCTTTTGCTGGAAATCGGCAAGGTTAAGGTTGGAATCCTCAATAAGTTTACGGTTCAGGTAGATTTGTTTATCGTGATAGCCGGTAATCCAGTTACCCTGTCCGTAGAGTGCATTGAGGTAACTTCCTAGGAGTATCATAGCCTTTTTGGGGTCGAAATAACCACCAGGAATCTTCGATTTTTCAAGGTAATCGGGGGTTGATGCTACACCTTGGTCGGAGGTTAGTATAAAAAGACAGTTCTCCTTGCCAACAGTTGAGTTGATAAACTCAAGGAAATGGGCAAGTTCCCTATCGAGGCGGAGGTAGGTATCCTCCATCTCAATGGAGTGTGGGCCAAATTTGCTACCAATAAATCGGTTAGCGCTAAAGGTAATGCAAAGCAAGTCGGGATGCTCATCGGCCCCAAGATTTTCACCCACAACCGCTGCTATGGCGAGGTCCTTGGTGAGTAGGTTGCCGTAGGGGTTTTCAAGTAAAACCTTAAAGTCGGTTTTGGGTTGGGGCTTTCCAATAATGCCATCCATCATGCCTTTTAGCTTTTCAGCTAAACTTTTCTTCTTCTCATCTGACTTCACAGCAGCGGTGTCGGCTTCTTCGTATTCCTGAATTGGCTGTAAAGCCTTCCATTCCCTGTCGGTATAGAGTTTAGCAAAACCTTTGCTATTAAACGTATCTACCCACGCCGGAAGTGCGTCGGTGTAGTAGCTGCTGCTAACCCATAAACCTTTTTCGGTGTCGAACCAGTACATACCATTTGCGCTATGCCCACCTAAGAGGATTGCCGACCCGGCATCAAGGGCAATGCTAACTACCTTGGAGTTTGCATTATTCAGCTTTAGCTCATCGCCAAAAGTGCTGGTGACCAAATTCTTTGCAGAGTATTTACCGCTAAAAAAGCTGCCACCAACGGTATTCACCTTATCATCGGCAGTTGCCTCAACCTCATTTCCTGTATTGCGGTTAAACCATTTATTGGCAATAATTCCATGCACTGATGGGTTAGTTCCTGTGGCAATGGTTGCCAAACCTGGGTAAGCTTGAGTAAGTAAGTAGTTATAACGGGCATTGCGGCAGTAGGTTCCCTCGTTAACAAGGAGTTTAAACCCGTTATCGCCAAACTTATCCCAGTAGCGCGAGATGTAATCGAATCGCATTTGGCTGACTACTAGTTCTACTATGAGTTTTGGCTTTTCCGAGGGTATGGAACGGTTTAGCTGTGCGGTTGAGGTTTCAATAAGTCCTAATACCAAGATTGTTGAAATAAATACTGAAAGGCGCATGGTTAAATCGGGTTTAATTAATAAAAACTACTTTTTTGCGTAAAGAAAACTTTTTGCAATCAACCGCAAAAATATAAATGCCGGGTTGAATATTCATTGCCTTGCTATCGCCAAAAAATCGAGTTACCCCAGGATTAGCATTGCCGGAATGGATATAGGCAATGGTTTTACCCGTTAAATCGGTAAGTTTTACCTGAATGAATGTTCTTTCAGTAAGTGCTATATCAACCCAAAAATTTCCTTCTATTGGGTTTGGGTAAACCGAAAAGCACTCTTCAAATGGTTTTGTATCAACATTTGTGGGGTAAGTGGAGATTGTATAAAGGGTATCGCTGGCTACCCTTACCGTGCCAGAGGCGGGGTTATACCCATCTTTGATTGCTGAGTATGGGTGTTGTAAACCAAATGGAACATTGCTGAATAGTGCTCTACCGTTAAGGTCGGTTTGTTTCTGTTCGCCATTAAAGTTGATGATTGCGTTTTGCAATGGGCTTCCCTTAGAGTTAAACTCAAATGTAACCTGGAAGTGAGAGCTAAGGTTAGCCCAGTAGTTAACCCTTTGCCACGACAATTCAACCTGATTGCTACCTAAAAGGTTGCTCTCGGAGTAGGCTTCAAGGTTTACAGTTGTATCGAGCGGATAGTTCAAGAATGCAACCATTCCGCTAGTGTTAGTTGTTCTGATGCTGTCGCCAAGGATGATTTTTAGATTCTCGTAGGCATTTGAGTTGATAGTGGTAGTTAGGTTTATTTGGCCATTGCACTTGGGTAACGATAAATCATCGATAAAAACGCAGTCGGAACCTGCCGTTCCATCCCCATCCTTTATGTATACCCACTTAAGCAAATGCGCTCCAACATCAAGCGCTGTAGTAAACCTTTCCCAGTTGCCAATACCACTCCAAAGGCCTTGAAGCTTACCATCAATATAAAACTTTAAAAAGTCGTAACCTGTTTCGGAAGAAACCTTATGATAGAAGTTAACTAGTCCCGGTTTTCTGACATCGATGTTTAGGATACATTCGGTTGATTGCGAGTTAGCAATTGAGGGCGATTTTAGGCTATAGGTTCCAGTGTTTGCTGCAGTATTACTTGCAATCCAGGTTCCATTGGTAAATGTCATACGTTCTGGTACACCCTGTTCAAAACTTTCGGTTGCTTGAACTTCGTTGTCAGGCTCTAGCGTGAAATTTACCGTTTGGTATTCATTTGCCGATACCGTTAGTTGTTCAATTATGCTTGGTTTGTAGCCGTTTGCAATAGCTACAATTTGGTAGGTACCTGGCTCTATCAATCTAAAGTACTGTCCGTTTGAAGGGTTAGTTTTAACGGATGAGTTTAGCCTGTCGCGATTTAATATTATAACTTCAGCATCGATGGGCTCGTTCGAGGTATTCTTAACAGTTCCTCCAAACCCATAAAGGGCACTTTTTAGATAGTTGATAAGCGAAGCGCTGTTGTAGTTCCAAAGGGTTGGTAGCAGTTCAGAGCCAAGTAGCTTTGTATTGGATAATTCAATGGTAATCTCGCGGCAGCGGCGGTAGTAATTCATGTAATCCTGCCTTCCCCCAGTAACCACATACCAATCGCCCCCATTGGTTATTCCATTTTCAAATCCATCCATGTATGTTGATGGGCTGTATTTGTGAACAGTATCAACGTATGCCCTTGAAAGGGTTACAAACCAATCGTTATCGGGGTGTTTTTCCTGTGCCAATGTCCAGGTATCCCAAGGGTAGTTTACCACTTCAGCACCGCCATGGAAGTTAGCCGAAAGCACTAATTGATGCTGCGTCGCAAAGTTCATCATGGCCTGTGTTTCCGGTTGCCACTGGTTGTTGTCGGGGTGCTGGCCGGCTCGCGGGTCAGGGAAGTTGCGGTTAATATCAATCCCGTTAGCATTTGAACGTCTTGCATTCACAACGGTTGAATTACCGCCGTAGTAAGTCCCATCGGGGTTGGCATTAGGGTTAATATAGATTTGCAGGTTATCAACCAGTTCCCTAACCTGGGGCAGAGCGTTGTAGTTCGATAGTAGGTAGTCAATAAGCCTAAGCAGTAGGATGTATCCAGTGGTTTCATCGCCATGCATGGTGCTGGTATAAAAGACCTCGGGTTCAGGCTCATTGCTTTCCACATTGTCTGAAATTTTTAAAATATATAGTTTGCGTCCCTGAACGGTAGTTCCAATGGAATCGAGCTTACAAAGGGTAGGGTAGTCTGTTTCAAATTTTTTCATCATGGCTCTGTATACCTCATAGGTGGGATACCTATCCCATCCTGCCATCTCCTCAATGGTTGTTGCCATTACAACAGCCTTGGCACTTAGGCTCGATGGATGTGGAAGCATTTCAACCTTATACCCTAGCTTAAGAAAAGCGTCATATTCCTGCTGGTTGGCATAGGCATAAATAGTATCTCCCTTGATATTATCAATTGATACGGTTTGAGTGATTATGGTGTTTACCTTGTTGCGGTTAGACTCAAGAAACCTAAAGTAATACTCGTTGTTTTGTGGGAAAACAAAACAGGGTAAACCAGTAATAAAAAAAAGAAGGAGGGTTTTGTTAAATGCCATATTAGGTGATTTTTGATGTTGTAAACTTAAGTAAAATTTGATAGATTTGAGTGAAATCCTTAAGCCAAAATGAAGTGTAATATCAACAAAATCAACCTGAAACTTTTGAGCAATTATATTCTATAACTGCTGCCAACGTTATGGGCTATTTGTTAACTACGATCCGGTTCTTTTGGTAAATGTTAATGTAAAAGCGAATAATATCTGGAAAGGACTATCGGGTTTCCTGCACATCGAAAACTTACTCAACACCGAATACTATGGGCAAACCATAAATGCAAACTGGGGAAGCCCTAAAATACTTCAGGACCTCCGTAGAATTGATTTTGGGATTGAAGTTAGGTTCTAGCCGACTTTTACTTTATGAGATTTATGGAAAGTGGATACTCAAAGCGCTCGCCATTCGACGATTTTACCGATGCTATAATGGTTAAAATAAGCCCTAAAAGGAAGATGGCACCCAGTAGCACGAAGCCAACCAAAAAGATTACAAGAATACCTGCTACAATTGAGTATATGGTAAGCGATAGCTGAAAGTTTAATGCTGCTTTACCCTGCCGGTCAACCTCAGGGAATTCTTCTTTTTTAAGTAACCAAACAACAAGTGGCCCAATAATATGCCCAAAGGGAATTATTAATCCCGACAGTGCTGAAAGATGACAGAGCATGCTGAAGGTGCGTTCATCGTTGCTTGTGTAAGTAATGTTTTCCATAATGAATGTATTTATACTAAATTACGAAAAGTTAGAGCGATTTGCTGCATTTGTAATAAAAATTGCACAAAATTCATGTTAATTTTGTCCATGTTGAACTTTACAAAAATTTGACAATCAATCTCGCCAAAAATTTGATTGGAGTGCTCTTGATTAAACTTCATTAACCATAATTGAAGTATATAGTTATTAGTATTATGCCTCCAGCATTTTTTTATAATATTTTTTTTAATTCATCGGCTTCAAAAAGAAGGAACATTTCACAAATTGTCTTTGATTGATTATTCAAATCGAATTCACCCAATTTTGATGAGTTTGATATAGCATTTTTTAAATGAGATTTAAGTTTAAGGTAAATATCGTTATCCTGTTTAGTGTAGTATTTTTGAGTTTTTTCGTAGTCTTGTAAATATTTTTTCAATTCTTTTGCAGCCTCATTGCAAGTATTAAAAAGTTTTGATGTTTCTTTATAATGTAGCAAAAACCAAAACTCTAAGCAGGGATTATTAATGATTACAGTAACATTTTTGTAATTCTTTTTAAGTTCTTCTTTACACTTAATTAATCTTTGCAAAGGTGTTAAATTATCTTTTTGATTCACTCTAGA
This sequence comes from Tenuifilum sp. 4138str, assembly GCF_041102575.1. NCBI lineage: Bacteria > Pseudomonadati > Bacteroidota > Bacteroidia > Bacteroidales > Tenuifilaceae > Tenuifilum > Tenuifilum osseticum. The sequence goes on from NZ_JBGCUE010000007.1 coordinate 93,418, forward strand.
TTCTTTAATTATTACGTCTAAGTCAATTATCCAAAATATTTTTGAATACTCTCTTTTTGCAAGGCTTGTTACAAGATGATATTGTTCTTCAATACTTTTTCTTTGAGGTAGTTTTGGCTCAATATTTATTCTCAGTTTTTGTTCATTACGCTTCAACATTTGCAAATACCAAATCTCGGTCTCCCCTTCTACAACAAATGAAAATGTTGGAACAACAAGATTTCTATTCTTCCTAGACTGTCTCATATATTCAAATCAATGAAAGTATCACCTAGATTTGGTGACGCCTTTAATTTCCCACTTTTATAGGCATTGTAGATATTTGTTGTATTTCTTATTATTGAACTATCAAAATCAGCTAAAGAAAACAATTCTGTGGAACAATCTTCTTTTTTATCTGTAAACCAAATAGCATCTTTTCTAAAAATATCTCTGTTGTCAAGTATTTCCCTATTGTGCGTAGTTGCTATTATTTGTGACTTATTGGAATTAAGCAAAAAAGAAATAATGAAATGTGTATATAAGTCAGGGTGGAGCGAGGACTCTAATTCATCAATAGGAAATGCAGTTGATTTTTTAATTAACAATGCAAGTAAACCTGCGAAACAATAGAATCTTCTTGTGCCTTGTGATTCCATTTCGATTGGGAGTGTATATTTCATTTGATTTACCGTATACTCAAACTCAATATTAATAGAAGTTACTTTACCTTTTTCTTCCAACTTCTTAATTTCATCGTTTGGTGCTTTTAGTTGCTTTTTCACAAAATCAATAAAATTATCTGGAATTTCTATTTCTTCTTTTTTTATTACAATGTCCGAAATATGAAAATCAGCCTTTTTAAGGATATTTATTATATCAAGTTTAGATAATTCTCCTTTATCAATTTTTGAGGTAACAAATCCCTCTAATAATGTTTTTGAGTATATCAGTGGGTGTAAATAGTTCTTAAACCATTCAACAACCTCTTTCAACTCTTTCACATCCACATTCGTTTTCATAAATCCACCCAAGACTGTGTTGTTCCAAAGTGTGTTTGCTTCAAGATTTTTTTCAAAAGTTTCGTCAATTTTAATTTTGTTACCAAATTTTATTTTTGTTAATTGATTCTTAATATCTGTTGTTCGCTTATATACATTAGCCTTATTTGGCTTGTGGAAGTTAAGGAATTCATAAACTACAGTTTTTTTAGAAAACTCGACTTCATAAAAGTATCTTGTATTGTTTGCGATAAATTCAATACTAATTATTGAGTTTTGATTAGGCGTTTCTGGATCAAACATAAATGGTTGAAAATCTAATTCTTCGTTTTTTTGAGTTTTGGGATTTAAAACTAAACTTCTAAGAAATTCAAGCGCTTTTAGTATGGTTGTCTTACCAGAAGCATTGGCCCCATAAATTAGAGCAATTTTTAATAGTCTAAGTCCATTTGCATGGATAATATAACTATTTTCTAAGTGATCAGATTTTTCAGCTTTAAAGGATAGTGTTTGCCTATCTTTAACAGAGCCGAAGTTCTTTATGCTAAAGTTGATTATCATTTTTTGATGTTGTGTAATTGATATGCAAAAATAAACTAAAAAATGATTAAACAGATAAAATTAACATAAAAAATGCAAATGGTTTTCAAAATATATCTAAAATCATTCTAAGAACTTCTTTGTTTTACATTTAAATTATGATTCTCAGTTGCGAGAGTTGAATAAAGGTTGTGATTTAGAATTATATGTGTGAATTTAAAATTATTAATCTAAAATCATTGTTGTTTAGTTAAGGTTATTGGTAATGTCGAGCGAAACGAAACATCTCAATGCGATATATTGAGATTTTTAAACTCTCTCAGGATGAATTAAGAAATGTCTGTTTTTGTTATTTAAATTGAGCCAAAAAATAGCGATAATTAGCATGAAGATGTGCAATTTGATCTATTGCTATAAAATATAACGATAATGGGACGCTAACTCTTGCTAATACTAGTAATCAGTAGTCCTATGGTTAACTAAACAATGCAGAATGCCTAATTACGAAAAAATACCGGCCTTAAAGCCGGTATTTAGTTTATTCCATTAGCTTGCGGTACTTTATCCTATGGGGTGTATCGTCGCCAAGCCGTTTCTTTTTGTTTTCCTCATACTCCGAGTAGGTTCCTTCAAAGAAGTAAACCTGGGAGTTACCCTCAAAGGCAAGTATGTGAGTAGCAATACGGTCGAGGAACCAACGGTCGTGCGAGATTACCACGGCGCAGCCGGCAAAGTCCTCCAATCCTTCCTCAAGGGCTCGCAGTGTGTTCACATCGATATCGTTGGTAGGCTCATCGAGCAGAATTACGTTTCCCTCCTCTTTAAGAGCAAGAGCAAGGTGAAGCCTGTTCCGCTCCCCACCCGATAGCATGCCACATTTCTTTTCCTGATCGGCACCGGAAAAGTTGAAACGTGCCACGTATGCGCGGGCGTTTATTTGACGGCCGCCCAGCAAGATATTATCGGCGCCGCCCGATATCACCTCAAATACCGTTTTATCGGGGTCAATTGCTTTGTGTTGCTGGTCAACATAGGCCAGCTTAACGGTTTCGCCTACACGGAATTCGCCGCTATCGGGCTTCTCAAGCCCCATAATCAGGCGGAAGAGTGTGGTTTTACCTGCACCGTTGGGGCCAATAACACCTACTATTCCGTTTGGTGGAAGCTTAAACGAAAGGTTTTCGAAAAGCAGCTTATCGCCGAAGGCCTTGGAAACATTGCTAGCTTCAATTACCAAATCGCCAAGTCGAGGCCCGTTGGGAATGAAAATTTCAAGCTTTTCTTCCTTCTGTTTTACGTCCTCGTTCAGGAGCTTATCGTATGCCGAGAGGCGGGCTTTTGACTTGGCATGACGGGCTTTAGGCGACATACGCACCCATTCCAGCTCGCGCTCAAGGGTTTTACGGCGTTTGCTCTCCTGCTTCTCCTCCTGTGCAAGGCGTAACGATTTTTGCTCCAGCCATGAGGAGTAGTTCCCTTTCCAGGGAATTCCTTCGCCACGGTCGAGTTCCAGGATCCAACCTGCAACGTTATCGAGGAAGTAACGGTCGTGGGTAATGGCTATAACAGTTCCTTTGTACTGCTGTAGGTGCATCTCGAGCCACTGAACCGACTCTGCGTCCAGATGGTTGGTTGGCTCATCCAGCAACAGTACATCGGGCTGCTGAAGCAGAAGCCTACAAAGGGCAACCCGGCGGCGCTCTCCACCTGATAGCACCTTAACGGGTGTATCGCCCTCCGGGCACCGGAGAGCATCCATAGCTCTTTCAAGTTTCGAGTCCAGGTTCCATGCATCCAAATGCTCTAACTTTTCAGTTAGTTCTCCCTGTTTTTCAATGAGTTTGTTCATCTCATCGTCGCTCATAGGCTCTGCAAAGCGAGCGTTTACCGCTTCGTATTCCTTGAGCAGGTCAACTACCTCCTGAACGCCCTCCTCAACAACCTCACGGACAGTTTTATTGTCATCCAGTTGAGGTTCCTGTTCCAGGTAGCCCACTGTGTAGCCCGGTGAAAACACCACTTCCCCTTCGTACGATTTCTCAACCCCTGCAATAATCTTCATCAGGGTCGATTTACCCGAACCGTTTAAACCAATAATACCAATCTTAGCACCGTAAAAAAACGACAGGTAGATGTTGTTCAGCACTTTCTTGTGGGGAGGGAAAGTTTTGCTCACCCCCACCATGGAAAAGATAATTTTTTCGTCGGCCATTGTGTTTACGTTTTCAGCTGCAAAAATAACCGCCGGCAGGCAAATACCCGTCGGCGGTAAAAAATATTTTCAGATTCTACTACTTGTTGATTTTTGCAAAGTCCTTGGATAGGAAACCATCGCCTTTTGATTTGGATATGGTATGCATATCGTAGTAGTAGAGTTGGTCGTCGCCGGCGCCCAGAATCATTTTCCAAACACGCCACTGTAAGCGACTGCCTTCCGGGCCAACCTTATGCAGGTAAAGAATATTTGGGTTCTTTTCCTGGATAGCCTTTTGTATGTCCTCGGGGTTTACAACCTTGATGTTAAACTTGTAAACCTTACGGATTTCAGCAAGTGGGCGAACACTCTTTTCAAGTCCACTTTCTATTACCCACAGTTCCTTACTTTTTACCTGTTTCATGTTCTTGTTGTAGAACTTAAAGGCATCCTTCTTGATAAGCTTTGGATTCTCATTAATGGCGGTGATATAGTTTTGCATGAAACGTATAATACCCTCAAGCTTGTAGGTGTATGTGTCTTCTGGTAAATCCTTGTAGCTAAGTGGAACGGAGCAGATATCGGGCATATCGGTAATTTTTGAAACGGCAGCCCCCATCGATACGCTCAGGAAATTGTAGGTGGGAGCAATCTTGTCCTTGTCGAACCGCATTTGGATTAGCACCAAGAACGACTTGTCGATATCCTTGCGCATATCGTTAAACTCCTTAGCGGTAATGAACTTGTAAGGGGTGATTTTCCATGAACGTTCAACGGCTTCACGGATTTCGATATTAAATTGCGATGTAGGATTGTTTTCAAGTACCACATAGGTTGTTGAAGCCATAAATGCCTTTACATCCTCGGGCCTAACCAGGTTACGTTGCGCCATGCCCCATAGGGTTATGGCTACCAGTCCGATAATAAGTGATAGCTTCTTCATGATAATCTATTTTTATGGTTTTTGAGTTTTTCGATTGCCATACACAAAGTTAATACACTTTTCAATACTGATAGGTTCAAATCTGAAAATTCCTTCAATAACGATTTAATTTAATCAATAAATTAATGACTGTCGTTAAAAGGTTTTATTGGTAATAGAGTATCTAAAAAATGTTTTTTAGCATTTTTTCTTACCTTTGCGCATGGTGGAAACGATATAGCATGGTTTAACCTAACACAATTCCAATGACAGAAAGTAGAAATAAGATTGTCAATGCGGATGAGATCAAGAAGGCTGTAAACCTTGGCCCAATCATTGGAGATGGGTTTGCCCGTTTACTAATGTACATACTCCGATTCAATGAGCTTAACAAGAAGTACGCTAACGTGGCAAACCTTCAGGGGCTTGAATTTCTCAATGCAGCGCTCGATATCCTTGAGGTTAAGTTCGAGGTTAACCCCGAGGAGCTAAAACGGATTCCAAAGAATGGAGCGTTTATTTCGGTTTCGAACCATCCGTTTGGTGGAATGGATGGTATTTTGCTTCTAAAAATTATGCTTGAGCAGCAGCGCGATGACATTAGGCTGCTCTCAAATTTCTTGATCAAGCGTATTCCCCAGGTTGAAAAATTTGTATTTGCTGTTGACCCCTTTGAAAATGGTGGTTATCAAAAAAGTTCAAATATAAGCGGGTTAAAAGCGGCTTACACACACCTATCGGAGGGTGGTGCACTTGGTCTTTTCCCTGCCGGTGAGGTGTCAACCTACTACGACAACGTTGATGAAACCGGTGTAACAGACAGGCATTGGCAAAGATCAATGATTAAGTTCATCAAGAATGCACGCGTTCCGGTTGTTCCCATTTACTTTCAGGGCGAGAATAGCCGCCTGTTCCACTTGCTTGGACTAATTCACCCGCTCCTCCGTACTGCCAAGTTACCTTCGGAGTTACTTAACAAAAAGAACCAAACTATCAGGGTGCGTATTGGTTACCCAATTAGCGTTGAGGAACAGGATAACTACTGCGATATTGAGAAATTTGGTCGGTTCCTTAGAGTTAAAACATACTCGTTGGGATCGACCATCGATGTGGATAAGTTCTTTAAGTATAAGCTAAAATCGGAACCTGAACCCGAACCAATCATTCCTCCTGTTCCACAGGAAGTGATAGAGGATGAGGTTTCAAAGCTGATTGAAAATTACCTGTTGTTCCGTAGCAAAAACTATGCGGTTATTTGCGCCCCTTCAGTTGAGATGCCTAACCTGATGACTGAAATAGGTCGCCTACGCGAAATTACCTTCCGCGATGTGGGCGAGGGTACAAACCGTAAAATTGACGTGGACGAGTTTGACCTCTACTACTGGCAGCTATTTATTTGGGATGAGGACGAGCGACGTATTGTTGGTGCATACCGTGCCGGGAAAGGGAAAGAGATAATTGAAAAGTACGGTATTGAAGGATTTTACATCCAAACACTTTTTAAAATTGATAAAGCCTTTGCTCCAATTCTTGAGCAGTGCATTGAGCTTGGCCGTTCGTTCATTGTGCCCGATTACCAACGCAAGCCATTACCGTTGTTCCTACTCTGGAAAGGGATTCTCTACTTCCTTATTAAAAACCCGGAGTACCGCTACCTTATTGGCCCTGTAAGTATATCGAACCGATTCTCCGATTACTCCAAGGGTGTAATTATTAGCTTCATGAAATCGAACTACTACGACCATGACTTTGCCCGATTTATAAAATCGCGTAATAAATTCAAGGTGCCAATTAAGGATGAGGAGTTCGATATCATTTTTAACAATAGCGACGATCTTGGGAAACTCGATAAGTTTATCCAGGAGGTTGAACCATACGATTACCGCATGCCCGTGCTGCTGAAAAAGTATGTTAAGTTAAATGGCAAAATAATTGGTTTCAATGTCGATCCTAAGTTTAACAATGCGCTCGATGGCCTGCTAATACTCGATCTTTTCCAGGTACCTGCTGAAACCATCACTTCGCTTTCCAAGGAGATCAACGATAAATCGATACTGGAAAGGTTTAACATTACCGACTACACCTTTGAGGATCAGGCAGAGTAAAAAAGAACAGAAAAGGCAGCAAAAACGCTGCCTTTTTTTATGAGTAAACTTTTAAACTAATGGTTAATGGTTTAGTCTATTAAAAAAAATCCATATGAACAGATATTTCTTAATCTTCTTAGCTTTTGCTTTTTGGGGGTGTTCCAATCGTACCGTAACCGATGATGCAAAGCTCGAACAGCGTGCCAAAGCACTCCATTCCAAGATGGTTACCATTGATACCCATACCGATACCCCTTTAAATTTTCTCCGCACTGGCTTTGACTTTACCGGCCAAAACAACACCGCAATTGGCAGCAAGGTGGATTTGGCAAAAATGGAGCAGGGTGGGTTAGATGCTGCCTTTTTTGCAGTATTCATTGGTCAACGCGAGTGCACACCTGAAATGTATGCTCAGGTTAATGCAAAAGCCAAAGAGATATTTGAAGCTATTTACACTACCGTTAACAAGCACAGTAACCGTGCATCAATTGCAACTAAACCCGACGATGTGTATAGGTTAAAAAAGGAGGGTAAACGCGCCATTTACATAGGGGTTGAGAATGGTTACCCCATAGGTGATGATCTTAGCCAGGTAAAGCTATTCTACGATATGGGAGCTCGTTATATCACCCTTTGCCATACACGGAATAACCAGATATGCGACTCATCAACGGATCCTGAAGGCCCACGCCACAATGGACTAAGCAAATTTGGCCGCGAGGTAGTTGCGGAAATGAACCGCCTGGGAATGATAGTGGATGTGTCGCACATATCCGATAAGGCATTCTACGATGTACTGGAGGTTTCAAAGGCTCCTGTTATTGCCTCACACAGCTGCGCCCGCGCCATTTGCGATAATCCCCGCAATTTAACCGACGATATGCTCCGTGCCATTGCAAGGAATGGGGGAGTGGTACAGATGTGTATCCTGAGCGAGTATGTAAAAAAGGGTGAACCCAACCCCGCTCGCGATAGCGCTTACCGTGCTCTCCGTAGGAAGTGGAATAACTTCCGGGGCTTAACCCCCGAGCAGGAAAAACAGGCTACAACGGAGTGGTATGAGCTTGAGGAGAAATACCCCGCATCGTTGGCTACCGTGGCCGATGTGGCTGACCACATCGATCATATGGTTAAAGTAATGGGAATTGACCATGTGGGAATAGGCACCGATTTTGATGGCGGTGGCGGTGTTGATGGTTGTGCCGATGCCTCGCAGATGTACCGCATAACCATGGAGCTGCTCCGTAGGGGTTACTCCGAAAGCGATATACGCAAGATTTGGGGCGAAAACTTCTTACGAGTTTTCCGCGAGGTGGAAAAGAGGAAGGAGCGGGGATAGGAAAAGCACATATTGTTCGAAGAATCAGATGACATCTCACAAATTTGGAGTCAATATTGTCTAGTTAAGGATACTTGACAATACCTTTGTCTTCTTCACTCCCTTTGTCATGCTGAGCCCAGCCGAAGCATCTCATTTTACTTTCATTCCTTTTATTGATATTCCTCAACCAACAAGGAATAACTTAAGCATTGGCATAAAAGCCAGACCCCCTACAACGAGTCGGGCTTTTCAGTCTTTATTTTATTTGGTTCTTTCTTGTATCAAGACAAGAAAGAACGGATATATCGCTCTTTGGCATGCGTTCCCGTTGCGATGCAAAGATTTAGTGTTGCTCTTTGGAAAAAGTATTGCGTGCATCGCAATAAACGTAGGGTTAGCCATGGTGTTACAAATGTTTAGCCCCTACGGGGCTGGAAGCGGTGTTCGTTGTTCGTGAAAAACGACCTCACCCCCTCCCCTCTCCTGACAGGAGAGGGGTATGCAATTAGGAGACCTTATTGCAGGGCTAAAGTCTCCCCTCTCAGGGGAGATTTAGAGGGGTCATCTAGGTTGTTCGTGAGAAACTGCTTCATCCCAGACCTTATCCCTGAGAGACAATAGAGCGGAAGAAACTTGTATTGGCATAAAAGCCAGACCCCCTACAATGAGTCGAGCTTTTCAGCCTTTATTTTATTTGGTTCTTTCTAGTATCAAGACAAGAAAGAACGGATATGTCGCTCTTTGCCATGCTTTCCCATTGCGATGCAACGTTTCAGTATTGCTCTTTGGAAAAAGTATTGCGTGCATCGCAATAAACGTAGGGTTAGCCATGGTGTTACAAATGTTTAGCCCCTACGGGGCTGGAAGCGGTGTTCGTTGTTCGTGAAAAACGACCTCACCCCCTCCCCTCTCCTGACAGGAGAGGGGTATGCAATTAGGAGACCTTATTGCAGGGCTAAAGTCTCCCCTCTCAGGGGAGATTTAGAGGGGTCATCTAGGTTGTTCGTGAGAAACTGCTTCATCCCAGACCTTATCCCTGAGAGGCAATAGAGCGGAAGAAACTTGTATTGGCATAAAAGCCAGACCCCCTACAATGAGTCGAGCTTTTCAGCCTTTATTTTATTTGGTTCTTTCTAGTATCAAGACAAGAAAGAACGGATATGTCGCTCTTTGCCATGCTTTCCCATTGCGATGCAACGTTTCAGTATTGCTCTTTGGAAAAAGTATTGCGTGCATCGCAATAAACGTAGGGTTAGCCATGGTGTTACAAATGTTTAGCCCCTACGGGGCTGGGGGCGTTGTTCGTTGTTCGTGGAGCTATTGTCATGTTTAGCACTAGCGAAACATCTCATTAGGGTCGATTAGAGATCCTTCGCTGCGTTCAGGATGACAAGAAGAGTTGATAGTTGATAGTGAAAAAAAGCATTTCATGAAACACTAAAAACCAAACACTACTCTCCATCTTCCCTGTACACTGCACACTATACACTGCACACTATTCAATATATCCTTCGCTTCGCTCAGGATGACAAAAAGAAAGCCTGTTTTATTATCTAGTCGACATAGATTGATGATATATTGAACTATCAATTAAAAGTAGCCAATAATGAGTAATATTCAGCCTAAACCTGCTTAATAAGCGTCATCAGTGTTCCAATACTCCCGAACAACGAGCAACGAATCACGAATAACGAAATTGGTCGACCCTCCCGCCCACAGGCGGGATGCGCTAACCAACATGGGGAAAATGAAAAAAGGAAGCGGTTTGCTTCCTTGTCACCAGTCGGGGTGGTGCGAGTTGAACGGTCGACCCTCCCGCCCACAGGCGGGATGCGCTAACCAACATGGGAAAAATGAAAAAAGGAAGCGGTTTGCTTCCTTGTCGCCAGTCGGGGTGGTGGATTGTTCGCTTCGCTCACGAGCTCGCGTCACATGTGTGACGCTCGGTTCGAACGCACAGTGCGCAAACCAGCATGGGAAAAATGAAAAAAGGAAGCGGTTTGCTTCCTTGTCACCAGTCGGGGTGGTGCGAGTTGAACGGTCGACCCTCCCGCCCACAGGCGGGATGCGCAAACCAGCATGGGAAAAATGAAAAAAGGAAGCGGTTTGCTTCCTTGTCGCCAGTCGGGGTGGTGCGAGTTGAACGGTCGACCCTCCCGCCTACAGGCGGGATGCGCTAACCAACTGATTGATTAGTTGTTGGTTGATGGTTGATAGTTGTTGGTTGAAGAGAGAGGCAAAAGATAAAACTTAAGGGAACTGAAATACTTGAATTTGGCTAAAATGAATGAGGGAGAAGAACTCACAAAAGAAAAAGGAGGCATGACTGCCTCCTTCTTTATCTTGGTCGGGGTGGTGCGAGTTGAACGGTCGACCCTCCCGCCCACAGGCGGGATGCGCTAACCAACTGATTGATTAGTTGTTGGTTGATGGTTGATAGTTGTTGGTAGAAGAGAGAGGCAAAAGATAAAACTTAAGGGAACTGAAATACTTGAATTTGGCTAAAATGAATGAGGGAGAAGAACTCACAAAAGAAAAAGGAGGCTAGACTGCCTCCTTCTTTATCTTGGTCGGGGTGGTGCGACTCGAACGCACGACCCTCCCGCCCACAGGCGGGATGCGCTAACCAGCATGGGAAAAATGAAAAAAGGAAGCGGTTTGCTTCCTTGTCACCAGTCGGGGTGGTGCGACTCGAACGCACGACCCCCTGCTCCCAAAGCAGGTGCGCTAACCAACTGCGCCACACCCCGAACGTTAAACTTTCAGCGGAGAGGGGGGGATTCGAACCCCCGGTACCCCTTGCGGAGTACGACGGTTTAGCAAACCGTTGGTTTAAGCCACTCACCCACCTCTCCGGGCTTGCTTAATCAGTCTTACTTCCGCTAAAAGCAACGCAAAAGTATAAAATCTTATTTTATGTGCAAAATAATTACAAAAAAAAGAGGGATTGCTCCCTCTCTTCTATTGATTATCAGTTTACTTATAGTTATTTCTTTTTAGGCTCGTTGCCCGATTTGGCAATGTTATCGCGCATGTTGGTGTCGGCCTCAATATTCTTAATTCGATAGTAGTCCATCACACCAAGGTTACCGCTACGGAATGCCTCGGCAATAGCTTTAGGAATCTCAGCTTCAGCTTCAATTACCTTTGCACGGGCTTCCTGGGCTTTGGCTTTCATTTCTTGCTCAAGGGCCACTGCCATTGCCCTACGCTCCTCGGCCTTAGCCTGTGCAATATTTTTATCGGCGTTAGCTTGATCCATTTGCAGTACGGCTCCAATGTTACGGCCTATATCAATATCGGCAATATCAATCGAAAGGATTTCGAAAGCGGTTCCTGCATCTAACCCCTTATCGAGAACGGTTTTGGATATTTTATCGGGGTTTTCAAGCACTTCCTTGTGGCTAAGCGATGAACCTATGGCGGTAACAATACCCTCGCCAACACGGGCCAAAACGGTTTCCTCACCAGCTCCACCAACCAGCTGCTTGATGTTTGCCCTCACGGTAACACGGGCTTTGGTAATGAGCTGAATACCATCCTTTGCAACGGCGGTTACTGGGGGTGTGTTAATCACTTTTGGGTTTACCGACATCTGAACAGCTTCAAATACATCGCGGCCGGCAAGGTCAATGGCAGTGGCCATTTTAAAATCGAGTGGGATATTGGCCTTTTGTGCCGATACTAAGGCATGAACAACTTTGGAAACCCGACCACCAGCCAGGAAGTGAGCCTCCAACTCGTTACGGTTAAGGGTAAGTCCTGCCTTTGTCCCTTCAATCATGGCCTGAACTATTACTCGTGGCGGAACCTTACGCCAACGCATAAAAATAAGTTGCAGGAGCGATATCCTAACTCCTGATACCAGCGCTTGGAACCAAAGTCCAAGAGGTACAAAGTAAAAGATTATCCATAAGCCTACAACGCTCAGGGCAATAATCAGAAGTAGTGCACCAACTTCATTCATAGTTTAGAGTTATTTAGGTTTGACAATAATTTTATTGGTTTCAACATGTACTACAACAATGGGTGTGTTTGGGTTAATAAGTTCACCTATGGTTGAGGCCTCGACGGTTTTACCCTTAATGGAGGCTTTGCCCATTGGCGCAAGACGGCTGATTGTAACCCCTTCATCGCCCACCTGTATTTCGTTCTCTAGATCATCAACAGCTTTTGAGCTGATGCTAGTTTCGAGCGAAACACGTTTCCAGGTTCTAGCCCTTAGCGAAAAAACAAGAGTTGCAATTGATGCAATTGCTGTAAAAAGGAGCGTTAAATGTCCTGCTGTGGTTCCATGGTCGGCGTAGGCAGAGTAAACAGCGTATATAATGATTAAAAAACCACCAATGCCCGCAACTGTAACACCGGGAATCATAAAGAATTCCACCACCAGCAAAAACAGACCTAAAACGATAAGTGCAATAATCCAGAACATAGTTTAGCTATTAGTTTGATGCAATGGTAGCGCTAAGCCCTCGGCGATGCAACTCGTTCATCATACCCTCAAGCATTTCAAATTCACCATGCTTAATATCGCACTTACCTTTGAAATGGGTAATAAGGGCGCATTGCTCTGCCTGATGAGGATCGTGGTTACAAACCTCAACCAACGTATCAATTACAAAATCAAAGGTGTTAACATCGTCGTTGTGAAGGATTAAAATGTACTCAAGTTCTGCCGAAGGCAGAAGTTTTCCTTTACCTTGAACCTTTTCCTTAACTGCCATATCACGTAAACATTTAATAGGCTAATATAGCTATTTTATGGTGTAATATCAATAACAACCGCCTTGAGCATTCCGCTTGCAATCAGATTTTCCTTTACGCGGTTGGCCTCATCGATACTGTTAAAATTTCCAATGATGTAAATGTGATCGCCATTGGAATCAACCTTACGGGATAGCTCCTTTCCCTGCGAGAGGTTTCGAACAGTATTGATTTCCGAGTCGGTTAAAGGGGTTTTGTATCGTCCTACTTCTACTATGTACAAGCGGTTGTCAGTCTTTGACGGTTGAATCTGCTGTACTGCGTCCTCAAGTTGCTGAGCGCGTTGGGTTGTAATACGTGTCCCGTTGAGCCAGGCCACGATAAAAGCATCTTTGAAGCCCTTTTGCTTAACTGTAGCAAGCACCTTTTCCGCATCGGAGTAGCGGGTAAGGTTACCAATGTAGTAGCGAATGATGTTTCCGGTTTTATATCCGTAAACAGGAACCATACCCTTAAAGAATGAAGGTTTTTGTGGGGTGCTGAAAGCGCCAATCTGAATACGATAGATTACCCCACTGGGAAGTGGTTCATCAATGGGTATTGGCTTTTCGTCGGAATAGTAGGGTTTATCGGTAACGCCAAAGTCAGCGGGTATTTCGTCAATTATGGCAATGATTGGTGTGGCCTGTTTAATGGCCGGTTCACTTTTTAGCTTAGGGATGTCTACTGCAACCTCTTCCACGGTTTTGGTAGGTTTGGGTTCCTCCTGAGCTAGGTTTAGGCTTGATTGGCCAAAAATATTTCTTTCAAGCTTAATGACATTGCTTAGCAGCTGTTGTTCCATGAGGCGTAATCGCCAAATTTTTGCAAAGGCAAGGTCAAGCTGCATTAACCCTAAGTTCCTTAAGAGTGAGGCTTCAAAAACGCTTTCAACCTGGCCGGTTGAATCGAGGTTGTTAAGAATGGCCACTGCGGCCCTAAAGTTGTTTTGGGCATCGGTGGTTAGCTTTCGAACTTCGGTATCGCGGTTACCGCTTTTTACACGGGCCACTTCAATGCAATCGGAGTAAATTTGATATTTTTTATCCCAATACTTTTTAAAATGGTCGGAGTATTGTTTCATGGCTGCAACCAGCTGATTATATTCAGCTGCGCAAGCATTGTTATTGTTGTCATTAGCTGAGAGGCATCTATTGTAGGCCTCCCTCCTCTCAAGGGCTGAATTTCTGAAACGGGTAAGCTGTGGTGTTAACTTTTCGGCTTCGGCAAGTTTATTGATTTCGTCGGTGCGGAAAACGGTTGAGGCAAACTGTGCCTGATAGATAAAATCGGGGTTATCGGCAACAAACGAGGTGTTGCTTTCGTCCTTTGGTTTGCGCTTCCCGGTAAGGTATTCCTGTTCAATTTGGCTGGCACGGGCAAAAAGCAAATCGGCTTCCTTTTGGGCGGCAAGCATATCATCCTCAACCTTGGTTACCTGCTTTTCAAGCCTAACTCGCTGCTCGGCTGTAGTTACATAATCGAAACGGCCTCGCAAGTCCTCTAACTTAATTTTAAGCGAATCGGCAAGTTTTTGTGCAGCAAAGCCTTTGGCTAAAACACGACTATACTCGGGGTCGTTTTCTACGGAGTTGAACTTTGCCGGCTTTTTATTCTCAGCGGCTTCAGCCTTAGGTTTATCGGCTTCAACTTTTGAACTGGGTGCTTTAGGTGAGACACTAGGTTTTGACTCAAGAGGATTAAGCCTTGCTATTGAGAGCAATTCCTTGTAGCTGTTTGGAGTGCGTCGGGTAGGGTTGATGTCGTTTCGGATAAGGAAAACATTTAATGTATCGGGCATGCTTAGTCGGTTCGAGGTAAAGCATGCAAGTGTGTCGTTGTTACCAGTTAGGAATAAAAAATCATCGTACGTTGAGTTTACCGGAAAGCCTAAATTCTCAGGGGTACTCCACTGCTTTTTATCGGGGTTATAAACCGATTTGTAAATATCGTAGCCACCCATTCCGTAATGTCCCTTCGATGCAAAGTAAAGGGTAACGCCATCGGGCATAATAAATGGGTACTCCTCGTTCAACGAGGAATTGATAATATCGCCTAAATTCTCGGGCTTGCTCCACTTCCCGTTATCAAGTAGTTGAATGCGGAAAATATCGGTACCCCACGATGTAGACTTGCCATAGCTGGAGTAGTAAAGGTAATCGCCGGGTTTAATATTCTTGGGGTAAAACATTACAGTGGTGTAACCCATTTGCTTGTCGGTGGCAGTGCGAAGGTTTTCGGGGACTGGAGTAAAAGAACCTTCGGGCAATAGCGATGAGTAGTAGTTCAGAAAGTTACTGGGGCTAGCCTGTTTTCGGTCGAAAACAGTTGGGCTATAAACGTAACGGGTAAGGAAAGAGCCGTTCTCACATACAGTTACAAGTTTTTCAACTTCATCGAGTTTAATGTCGGGCGATCCTCCACTTACAACAAATCGGCGGTAGTAGTCAATGGCTTCGTTAAACTGGTACGACTGTCGCAAGGCTTCGGCAAGATAAAAGTAAACCATTGTATTGAGATCGGAAGTTGATGCATCCTTCAGGTATTTCAGCGCCATCTCTACATCTCTTGTCCCTTTAAGGTAACATACACCCAATGCATACTTTATTTCAGGATCGCGGGGAAATTGGTCAAGTAGTTCCTTGTATTTAGGGATTGCCTTAGCGTAACTTTTTGCATTTAGTAATGAGTCAGCCATAGCTCTCTGCATACCTCCGCTTTTTACTCCGATGCTATCTACCTGACACCACGATGAAACTGATGAAAAGAAAAATGGGAGTAAGGCTATAATTTTCAACAACTTCATAACTTCAATGCGTTGGAATATTTTAAGACATTCAAAAATAGTGTATTAAAGCCAAATTGAAAAATATTAATTAAAGTAGGGTATTTTTAAAAAGGGTTGTAACAAATGAAAAAGATAGTAACTTAACATAAAACTCCTAGCCATGAAAGTAAATCAAAGCATAGCTATAAGCGAGAACGGGTTTATATTCAACCCAATTACAGGAGACACATTCACACTTAACGATTCTGGCTTTCAAATTTTAACAATGCTAAAATCCGGAAAATCGCAAGATGAAATTAAGGATAAGTTGCTTTCAGAGTATGAAGTTGACGAGTTAGTCCTGGAAAGGTATTTACAGGATTTTATTAGCGATTTAAAGCGGAATAATTTACTACTTGAGGAGTAGGGCTATGGAACGTAAAAGAATAACAATAGCCATTACCGGCCTAAATAATATTGATAGTCCGGGGCCTGGTATGCCTGTAATTAGAGGCATAAAAGAGTCAACTGACTTTGATGCCAGAATAGTTGGGTTGGCATACGATCATCTAGAACCCGGAATCTACATGAAGGAATGGGTAGATAAAACCTACATGATTCCATACCCCTCGAAAGGAAAAGAGGCTTTATTTGAAAGAATCAAGGAAATCAATGCTAAAGAAAACATCGATCTGATAATTCCCAACTTTGATGCCGAACTTTTCTCGTTTATTAAGCTTGAAAATCAAATTAATCAGCTTGGTATTAAAACATTTCTTCCTACCCTGGAGCAGTTTGAGGAGCGGCATAAATCAAGCTTGCCAGAGTACGGTAAAAAGTATGGCGTAAATGTTCCAAAAAGCGAAGAGGCTTACAGTATGAATGACCTTGCAAATGTTTTACGTTCATACACTTACCCGGTAATGGTAAAGGGAAAATATTATGATGCCTACAAGGCATACTCTCAGGAACAGGCTCAAGCCTATTTTTCAAAGGTGTCAGCTAAGTGGGGGTATCCTGTAATTGTGCAGGAATTTGTTGAAGGAACCGAAGTGAACGTAATTACCCTTGGCGATGGGAATGGGCAGGTGATTTCAGCAGTTGCCATGCGTAAGCAGTATATTACAGACAAAGGCAAAGCCTGGGGAGGGGTAACCATCTCGGACGATTCAATGCTTGAGCTAACTCATAAAATCATTTCACAAACAAAGTGGAGGGGTGGCATGGAGCTGGAGCTTATTCGTACAGCCGATAACAAGCTATATATCCTTGAAATAAATCCTCGAATTCCGGCTTGGGTTTACCTTGCTGTTGGAGCCGGACAAAATTTACCCGAAGCATTAGTAAAACTTGCCATGGGAATGGATGTTAAGCCCTACACATCTTACGAAATTGGGAAAATGTTTATCCGTTACTCATGGGATATGATAGTAGATATTGACATGTTTTCAAAGCTGGTAACCAGTGGAGAATTGTAAAATACTAAAAGGTTAAACCAATGGAAAAGAAAAATTTTGAACGTCCAACCATCACAAAGCTAACGCCCGGAATTCCCTCAAAGCATGGCGTAGGCATTGCAGTAGCACCTGTGCAATTTATTGATGGTTTAAAAGTTGACGAACTAATTGAAAAGTATGGCTCCCCACTTTATATCTTTTCGGAATCAGTAATTCGCAAAAATGTTAATGATTTAAAACGCGCATTTAGCGTGCGTTACCCCAAAGTGCAAGTTGCTTGGAGCTATAAAACTAACTACCTGGATGCCATTTGCAGGATTTTTCATCAGGAAGGATCATGGGCCGAAGTGGTTTCGGGATTTGAATACGAAAAGGCTCGACTTAATGGCATTCCCGGTGAACATATTATTTTTAACGGCCCCGGAAAAACAGAGGCCGAACTTTTAAGGGCAGCCAAGGAGGGTGCTTACATTCACATTGATCATTTCGATGAGCTTTTCCTTCTTGCAAAGGTATGTCAAGCCAATAGTGTTAATGCCCGGGTTGCTATTAGGGTCAACATGGATGTAGGTATTTACCCCAAATGGGATAGGTTTGGGTTTAACTTTGAAAATGGCGAGGCTTGGGACGCAATTAACAGAATAATGGCAAATCCACAGCTTAAGTTAATGGGTTTGCACACCCATATCGGAACATATATAATGACAACCGATGCATACCGCATTGCTGCTGCAAAGCTGTCGGAACTAGCGGCCAGTATTGCGCAAAAGTTTAACCATTACATAGCATATATCGATATGGGTGGTGGTTTTGCATCGCGTAACACCCTGCGAGGTGCATACCTTTCCGGTGAAGATACAACCCCCTCGTTCGATGAGTATGCTGATGCCATAACCTCAGCAATTATCAACTCACAAATTAAACCCGATAAATTACCCACTGTAATTCTTGAAACAGGGAGAGCATTAATTGACGATGCCGGAAGTATAGCAGGTACAGTTATAGCAAATAAACGGCTTACCGATGGACGCAGGGCCTTAATTGTAGATGTTGGTGTTAACTTACTTTTTACATCGTTTTGGTACGACCACAAGATAAATCCTACACAGTCTCATTCGGGCTTAGTTGAGGAAACCGTAATATATGGCCCTCTCTGTATGAATATTGACGTATTACGTCCATCAATTATGTTTCCTCCCTTGAAAACAGGTGAGCACTTTTTGATATCCCGAACGGGTGCTTACAATAACACGCAGTGGTTACAGTTTATTACCACCAGACCTAACGTTATACTAATTGATACTAACCGAAAAACACATATTATTCGTAAAGCTGAGAGCATTGATAGCATTGTTTCAAATGAGAATATTCCAGATCACCTAAAGTAAACCATCAGCATACTTGTTTATGAGAGCGATAAATGGATTAAATACAATCATTAAGGGACTAATCAGGAGTTACTCGCAAATCTTTTTTTCAAGCGAATACTCTTTAGCCATTTTTTTGTTACTCATAACGTTTATCGATTTTTCGATTGGGATTGCTGGGTTGGTTTCAGCATTAGTAGCCACACTTACATCTTATCTGATAAAACTTGATAGGGAAACAACCGCTAAGGGTTTATATGGTTTTAATGCTTTACTGGTTGGATTTGGGTTAGGATTTTACTATGATATTAGCATTACACTTCTGCTTTTGGCTGCCATTGCCGGATTTTTTACATTACTTGTTAATATTACACTACAGGGAGTTTTAGGAAAGTACTACTTACCTTACCTATCGCTTCCATTTGTGTTAAGCATGTGGCTAGTGCTAAGTGCTACCTGGCAGCTGACGTCAACCGAAATAAATCAGAGTAGTGTCTACCTACTCAATAGAATTTTTGATGTTGGAGGTTTTAATTTTATTGACATTCACGACTGGTGGCTTAACCATGTAAAATCCAATTTTATTAATGGTTATTTTATATCGTTGGGCTCAATATTCTTTCAGTTTAATGTGCTAGCCGGGGTTTTGGTAGCATTGATATTGATGGCATACTCACGAATTGCATTTTCGTTATCGGTTATTGGGTATAGCGTGGCTTATATTGCCTATTTAACTTTTGGTCTAGATTTGACTACGTTGGGGTATAGCTATATTGGGTTTAATTTTATTCTTAGCGCAATTGCCATTGGTGGGTATTACTATATACCCTCAACGGCTTCCTACTGGTGGGCTGTGGCCATTACACCTGTAATTGCAATGGTAACTATTGGGCTAGCAATTATTTTTAAAACGCTTGGCTTGCCAATCCTTTCGCTACCCTTTAATATTGTTGTACTTATGTTTATTTACTCCATGCGTTTTAGGATGTCGGTTTCTGGGTTAAGGGAGGTGATGGTGCAGGAAGGGAAACCCGAACTAAATCTTTACTCCTATCAATCGTTTGCTAAACGTTTTCCTAACTATGGGTGGATTAGGATTAGGTTACCCTTTTACGGAGTTTGGACCGTAAATCAAGGTCATCATGGCAATTATACTCACAAAGGGGAGTGGGCGCATGCATGGGATTTCATTGTTTTAGACTCCGATGGTAAACAGTTTAAAAGTGATGGTCATTTACAAACCGATTATTACTGTTACGGGAAAAATGTAATTGCTCCTGCCGATGGCGAAGTGGTTGAGGTTGACGACGGTGTTGATGATAATCCTGTAGGTGAAATAAATATTAATAAGAATTGGGGGAATACCGTAATAATTAAGCATGCAGCTGGTTTGTATTCCAAACTTTCGCACCTCAGAAAGGGATCAATTACCGTTAAGGTTGGCGATAAAGTAAAGTTTGGAACAAAAGTAGGCGAGGTTGGCAATTCAGGGCGTTCAGCTTACCCCCACCTCCATTTTCAGATTCAGGCAACCGAGTACATTGGCTCAAAAACCATTAAATACCCATTATCATCATACATTGTTAATGATACTGAACTCAAAACATTCGATTATCCCGCTACTGACCAAAATGTTTGCAATATTGAATCTGATCCATTGCTTAATTCCATGCTAAACTTTAAACCTGGCAAGTTGATTAGTTGGGAAGTTCAACATGAAAATATTACTGAAAATTTTACTTGGGAAGTGGGTATTACCTATTTAAATAAGCTATTTATAAAGTGCAACAAAACAAATTCTAAAGCATTCTTTGAGCTTGATGATGTGTATTTCTACTTTACCCATTTTGAGGGAAGTAAAAAATCACTGTTATACAAATTTTACCTTGCTGCATATAGGATACCCTTAACCTATTTTGAAGGGATAAAGGTAGCTGATTCAATACCCGCAAATAAATGGTTTGGTGGAATAGCTCTTTACCTCCATGATTTTATTGCGCCATTCATTCAATTATTGCAAGCTGAATACAGGGTAAAGGTTACAAGAATTGGAAGCGAATTTGACATCGAAGGTTTTAGGTTCGAAACCACCGTTGAGGGCAGATTTCTAAATAGAACTGTTCTAACAGAACGATTTGATTTAGAAATTCGTGCAAACGGTAAAGTAGAAATTATTCAGGAACAAAATAACACCCTTGCGAAATGCGAACTATAATTGTTATTGCCTCAGTTTTGGTGTTAACCTACAGGCTAGGTGCACAAACCGATTTTGCATCGCTTGATAGGTTAAACTATCAATATTTCCTTGGCAAGGATTATAAGAATTTAAAAAGGACTGCCAAAGAAATTTTAAATCAGGGGAATGATTACTATTACCTAAGGATGAGGTTAGGTATTTTGGCCTATGAAAATCAAAGGTATGCCTATGCGTATAGAAATTTTACTCGCGCTAAACAGCAAAACCCTTTCGATACTTTAACAAACGAATATTTGTACTATTGCTACCTTTTGGCAGGCAGGCAGGCTAATGCACTCCAATTTCTCCGCACCCTTTCCGAGAATGATAAAAATAGTCATTTAAAGTCCGTACCCATGGCTAAGGCTCCTGAACTAATATTAAGCTATTCATATACAGGATACGATGTCAAAAAATATCAAACCAACCCCTTAAACTTTGAGGCCATTGAAAATCTGGCCGTATTAAATGCAGGGTTAACTTTCAATTTTTCAGAAAGGGCTAACGGTTTTTTCCAGTACTCAAATACCAGAAAAGTAGCTACTTTTTACTCACCCTCCGATCCCTCAGGCAATTACGATACATACAAACAAAATCAATTTTATTTTAGTTACAAAAGCCTAATTACTCAAGGTTTTGAGTTTTCAGGGTATACCCACTGGGTATTTTTTACCGATGTGTCGAACGTTTCTACTTATGGGCGCAGGAGTTCTTCCATAAATTTATCAACCGAATCGTTATTTGGATTAAACTTTACATTAATAGGTTGGTATCTGAGAGGGGGTATAAATTTCAACTACAGCAACTTTGCAAATTCAAACCAGTTTGCTACGGAGGCTTACATCACCTATTTGCCTTTTTCAAATTTAAACCTGTATTCAACGGTTAGTGGTTTTTACCAATTTGATAAAAACTGGGGAAGTACTTATCAGTCGAATTTTGATGTTGGTTTCAAAGTATTTAAATATTTATGGGTTGAATCCGGGATGATGATTGGCAATTCTTTCTTGTATTCACGTAATTTAGGCACGGAGCTGTACAACTCATTTATCATTCCTTCTAAAAGTTTTTATGGTAGTATAGTTATCCCTGCTAAAAAGTTTTCTTTAAGGGTTGGTGGTCATTACTCTGAGATAAACAACTATTCCTGGGATTTGGTGAATTATACTAAAACATCAAAGCTAGTACTTAATGCATTTGGAGTAAATGCTACATTAACCATTAAATTTCAATAGCTATGAAGGTCAAAAATCTAATCTTAATGGTGCTGACAACAATGTCGGTAAACTTAGCGGCTCAGGATTTTGCTAAACTATCAGTAGCATTCACTGAAAGCTATGCTAAGGAAAAGGAAGGCAAGTATGCCGATGCTGCAAAACCCCTAAAGGCCATGTACGATGAAAAATCGTATGAGGTTAATTTAAGGTTGGGATGGTTAACATACCTGCAAGGTCAATTTAGCGAATCGGTAGGCTACTACTCAAAAGCTATAGAGCTTATGCCCTATGCCATTGAACCCCGATTGGGAATTGTACTCCCCGCATCAGCAATGGGTAATTGGGGTTCAGTAGTTGAGCAGTATAACAAGATACTTTCCATTGACCCTAATAATACCCTTGTGTTGTATCGAATGGGTATGATAAGCTATGAGAATAAGGATTTTAAAAAGGCTTACACTTACTTTGAAAAGGTAGTAAATCTATACCCCTTTGACTATTACAGCGTGCTAATGCTGGGTTGGACTAATTACCAGTTAGGGAAAACAAAGGAAGCCAAGATACTTTTCCAAAAGGCATTACTTTACGACCCTACAAGCGCAAGCGCTAAGGAGGGATTAAGCTTACTGAAATAGTATCATTTGTTTGGCGATTTAACGTTTCATAGCCCGGTCCATTTCGCGCCGGGCATCTTTATGTTTAAGGTCTTCGCGCTTGTCATGTAACTGTTTACCGCGTGCAAGGGCAATGTCAACCTTTGCAAGCCCACGCTGGTTAATGAATAGCTTTAGGGCAATGATGGTTAACCCTTTCTCCTCCGAACGTCGTTTCAGCTTAATGAGTTCCTTTCGGGTGAGCAGTAGTTTACGCTCCTGCTTGGGGTCGTGGTTATTGTATGTACCCCAGGCATACTCGGCTATGTGGAGTCCTTTAATCCAAAGCTCTTCGCCTATAAAGTGGCAGTAAGAGTCCACAAAGCTGGCTTTACCCATTCTTATCGATTTTATTTCGGTCCCTTTCAGTACTATTCCTGCGGTGAAGGTTTCAATAATCTCATACTGAAACGTGGCCTTTTTGTTTTTTATAACTATGTTATTCTTGTTTTCCATGTGTTTCAGGGGTTTTACGTGGTTTACGGGTAATTCCTACTAGCCGGTAAACGTAAAGTATTAGCAGAATAGCAATAATTGCAAGTAGCATATAGTTTTTTGCGGTTAGTAGTGGCTGGCTAAAGAAGTTGGTTGCAATTAGTATGGCTGCTGTACCCGAAACTAGAAGTAATAAACCAAACCATACCAAACGGTTTAGCTCATTCAGCTTGCTTGTCGGATTAGGGTGGCGTAACTTTACCATTGCTCACAACCTTTAGGTTTGCAAATTTAGCTATTTTTACCTGCTTAACTACTGTTGTGTAGATGTTGGATAGTAAATATGATTTAGTTGCCATAGTTGGCCCAACGGCAAGTGGTAAAACCCAACTCGCTGCTCACCTGGCCGCCCGGGTAAATGGCGAAATAATTAGCGCCGATTCCCGACAGGTATATAGGGGTATGACCATAGGAACCGGAAAGGATTTGGACGATTATATTGTTGAAGGGAGGTTAATCCCTTACCATCTTATTGATATTGTTGATGCGGGCTATAAGTTTAACGTCTTTGAGTATCAACAGCATTTTATTGATGCATACAACGATATAAAAAAACGCAACCGCCTACCAATACTTTGTGGTGGAAGTGGTCTTTATATCGATGCGGTGCTGCGAGGGTATAAACTATTGCCAGTTCCTGAAAATCCCGAACTCCGACAAGAGCTGGAAGCTAAGACAGATGAAGAGCTGGCTACCATTCTTGCATCGTACAAAAAATTGCATAATACCACCGATTTGGATACCCGTAAAAGGACAATCAGGGCGATTGAGATAGAGGAGTACTACCAACGTCAACCTGTTGATCCTAAGCCATTCCCGCAAATTAGGAGCATAATTTTTGGTGTGAAACACCAGCGTGCTGCAGAGATGAAACGTATCAGGGAGCGTCTTGCTCAGCGCTTAAATGCTGGCATGATTGATGAGGTGAAGGCGCTCTTGAATGCAGGTCTCACTCCCGACGATCTTATTTACTATGGGCTTGAATACAAGTATATTACCGAATATCTGATTGGAAAACATTCCTACGACGAAATGTTTGAAAAGCTTTACATTGCCATACGGCAATTTGCTAAAAGGCAAATGACCTGGTTCCGGGGGATGGAACGTAAGGGGTTTACCATTAACTGGATACCTGGTGAGTTGACCCTTGAGGAAAAAATTTCGTTAGTTCTTAATAAAATTAACGAATAGCCTTACGCTCGTTTCTTTTGAATATCAGTAAATCGTTGTCGGAATAAACCTTAGTAAAATGCTGGCTTTGGCTTAAAGTATCGATCGATTTTTTAAAGTCATCGGCGCTTAATGGCCATGTGTTGCTTTTCGGTAGAAGCAAAATATATTCAGCATCCTTTACAAAAGGATAGGAGTATATTTTGCGTGCATTAAGATGTGGTGCAAGCCTTGAACTCGCCGATACGGCTTTACAACCATCGGTAATCCTGATAACTTCATTAATTCTTTTTATGTTGAACTCGGTTTGGTAGTGTTGTTTACTATAGAAACGTGTGTTAATCCCATCGTACCACTTTGAAACTCTATTTTCCATTGTAAAAGCTGTGGCCGCTGCTGTAACAATTGCAAGGGCAATTGCAAAGGGTAACCGATAATTTATCTTAATCTCCGATATTGTAGAAATAGCGGCTATACTTAGTATTGGAACAAACTCAATGGAATACTGGTTGTTGATTCCCCAAAAGTTGTAGTCATTAGGGATCATCTTTAGCATGTAAATGGGGATGAGCATGAAAAGGAAGCGTGGTCTTAAAAGGAAAAGTATTCCACCTGACACCAAAACCATAATATGAAATTCCAACTTGATGTAATCGTAAGCCACGTCGCTAGTTGTGTTAGTGAAAAGAACTTTAAAGAGATTGATAGGTGAAAGAATCAGGTTTAAAACTACTTGCATTGGCGTTTCTCCAAGCCATCGGTATCTTTCGAATTGCAGGTTGGTGCTAGTGCTTTGCAGCAATGGCATGGCTACCCAAATAATAATTATTGCCGATAGAACACAAAATGCAAAAAGTGGTATATCAACCTGAACTAACTTTTTTCGGTTGTAGCTGCTTATGGCAAGAGTGGCAATAATAAAAGCAAACCATATGGTCATGGTCTCAAAGGTTAAAATAGCCAGAATTACAACTATAAATGCATGCTTGTACTGTTTTCGTTCATAAAATAGGAATAGCCATGGAACCAGCATTGCGCCTAAAACATTGCTATGAAAATCATACGTAAGTGCGGAATAAATACCCCACATGCTTAAAAAGTGAATAAGCGATACTATTGGTGTAACGTTATCGCTGTTCATTCGGTGTTTGGAGTATAGGAATATACCAGCTCCCCCAAAAAGAATTGCAACAATTTGCACTATCAGTAAGGTATAATTTCCGAAGATAAAGTATAGGGGAGTAAACAGAAAAATAATTGGAGAGAAGTGCGTTGCAAGGAAAGGGATTTCCTCTCCTGCTATACCAAGAGTAAATGTAGGTTTTTGAAGTTGTGCAACATTCCTTAAGGCCTGATTAAACATGCCCAAATCCAGAGCGTAGGTTCGGAATAGGTAATGGTTAACTAACGATATTGAGCAAAATACGATAAAGAATACCGTGAGAACTACTACAAACCAATAAATTTGTTTCCTGTTCCGGTGCATTTCAAATATTTACATGATGTAAATATAAAAAAAACGGGAGTAACCCTTAAGGAACTCCCGTTTTATTATGGATTTGATTCAGTATTTACTTTAACCACTTATCGAGCCAGCCAAAAAACTCGCGTTGCCAAACAACGGCTTCCTGTGGTTTTGTAACAAAATGGGTGCCGTTGGGGAAGAATAGCAGTTTACTTGGTACGCCGAGTAGTTGCGCAGCCCCAAATGCTTCGAGGCTTTGGGTGTAAGGAATACGGTAATCATGCTCACCCACTATAATCATAATAGGAGTATCCCAGTTTTTAACGAACTTATGGGGCGAGTTGGCGTAGCTTCGCTGTGCTACTTTGTTATCGGTTTCCCATGGCGCGCCGCCAAGGTCGAAGGTGGGGAAGAATAGTTCCTCGGTTTGGGGGTAGAACGATTCCAGGTTAAACATGCCGCAGTGGGCAATAAACGCTTTAAAGCGTTTCTGGTGGTGTCCGGCAAGGTAAAACACTGAGTAACCACCGTAGCTTGCGCCTACACAACCCAGCTTATCCTCATTAACCCAAGGTTCTTTCTTAACATCATCAATGGCGCTTAGGTAATCCTTAATGTTTTGTCCGCTGTAATCGCCAGAGATTTGGCGGTTCCATTCCTGCCCAAACGATGGAACACCACGGCGGTTAGGAGCCACCACAACGTAACCATTGGCTGCCATAATCTGGAAGTTCCAGCGATAGCTCCAGAACTGGCTTACGGTGCTCTGCGGGCCACCCTGGCAGTAAAGTAGGGCGGGATACTTCTTTGTGGAGTCGAAATCGGGAGGAAGGATTACCCAAACAAGCATCTTTTTCCCATCGGTTGTGGTAACCCAGCGTTCACGAACTTCGCCCATCTTAATATGGTCGTAAATATGCTTATTGGTAAAGGTTAGCTGAGTGGCCTCGCCGGTTTGCTCATCAATCCGGTAAAGCTCGGTGGCCATGCTCATGCTCATGCGGCTTGCAGTAAGTACGCCGTTGGAGAACTGGCAACTGGTATAGTCGTGCTTGCCGGTAGTGAGCTGGGTGATTTTTGATGTGGCAACATCAATCTTGTAGAGCTGTTCAGTACCCTTAATCCCACTAGTAAAGTAAATATTTCGGCTATCGTTGTCCCAAACGTAGTACTCAACATTCTGGTCAAAACCCTCGGTAAGATAGGTTTTCTTGTTGTTATTGGTGTTGAGAATATAAAGCCTTTTCTGATCCGATTCGTAAAGAGGGGTGGCCATACTCCACCAGCTGATGAAAACTCCGTTAGGAGAGAATCGTGGGTAGCGGTCGTAACCGGGATTGCCATCAGTTAGGTTTGTGGTGATTCGGGTTTTAAGATCGTACAGGTAGATATCGGAGTTGGTGCTCATGGCGTAGTCCTTCCCATAAAGTTTCTTTGAGGCGTAAACAATCTTATCGCCGCTTGGGCTCCACTGCACTTCATCCATGTCGAAATCGGTAGCCATGGGGGTATCCCACTTTTCACCTTCGTTGATATCAATGGCATTTTCTACCCCATTTTCAGTATAATCGGCAACAAACAGGTGGCTAAACTTGCCATCTTCCCAGTAATCCCAGTGGCGATACATCAAATCATCAATTATCCGTACCTTGGCCTTTGGCATGTCCGGATGTATATCCTCGGTCTGGTCAACCATCTTCACATCCTTGGTATACACTATTTTTTTGCCATCGGGCGAAAAGGCGAAGCCGTTAATATCAAAATCGAAGTTGGTAAGCTGTTTGAGGCCGGTTCCATCGATTTTAACTTCCCAAATTTGCGAGGAGCCACTGCGGGTGGACAGGAAGCGTATGGCTTGGCCATCGGCACTCCACTGAATATTCGATTCCGAGCCTTGCTCATCGGTCAGCTTTACTGGCTCGCCACCCTCGGTAGGAATTAGGTAGATATTTGTTACTCCCTTATTCTCCTGTAGGTTGTAGTAGGTTGTGGTGTAGGCAAGTAGTTTGCCATCGGGCGAGATGACCGAACTCCCAATACGTCCGAATTTCCACATGATCTCAGGTGTGAGAAGGCCCTTGTCCTTTTCCTCCTGGGTTAACGATACGTCAATCTTTAGAGGTTCCTTAACTTGTTTTTCGGTATCGGTGCAGCCCGAACCGCCAATAATTATTGCCATTGCAGCAAGACAGATTGGTTTTACAATTCGTTTCATGGTGCTTTGGGTTAGGTTACACAATTTTGACTCTAAAGTTAGCATTTGGTTAAATATCAACCTATGATTTTTACTTTACTTCTTTTTTTAGTCAAATTAAAAGACTAGGGATAAATTAATTTTTACTTTTGTTCAAAACTACTAATGCCATGCGAAAACTATTTCCTTTGGTACTGCTTCTATCTGTCCTATCAGGTTGCAATAGCAGCAATACACTGGACACAAATGCCATATCCTACGGCGATGTGGAGCACGATATAATGGTGCTTTCGGCCGATAGCATGATGGGACGTGCGCCATTTACCGTGGGCGAAGTAAGAGCGACCGCGTACATTCAAAACAGGATGAAGGACTTAGGGCTTGTGCCCGCTATTGGTGATACATATTTTCAGGATGTTCCCATGGTTTCCATTACAACTCATTTGCCCGCACAGGTTGATGTAAGCCTGGCAAGCGGTAAGCTTAGCCTTAAGGTTGATGACGATATCTGCCTGTGGAGTCCAACCACTCGGGCAAAGGTTGAAATATCCAAAGCACCCTTGCTATTTTTGGGTTTTGGAATAAACGCACCAGAGTATGGCTGGAACGATTTCAGGGATATTGATGTAAAGGGCAAGATTATTGTGGTTTTGGTGAACGACCCCGGTTACTACCTGCTTGACTCATCGCTTTTTACTGGCTATGCCATGACCTATTACGGACGCTGGCGCTATAAGTTTGAGGAAGCCGAACGCCAAGGAGCGCTTGGCTGCATAATTGTTCATGAGGATGGCCCTGCTGGTTACCCATGGGCGGTTGCAGGTAGCAAGAGCAACAGCCCAATACTTTACGTTGATAGTAAAGAACTCGATACTCCGGCGTGCACTCTTAATGGCTGGATAACCCGTGAGGCCGCCGAGCAACTATTCAGTCGCTGTGGCTATAGCTACGAGGCGATAAAGAAACAGGCTACCAGTAAGGATTTTAAACCTATAAACCTAAACGCAACATTGTCTCTAAGCTTAAGTAATAGTGTAGAGCGTTCAGTATCAAAGAATGTCGCAGGTTACATTAAGGGGGCTGAGAAACCCGATGAGTTTATTGTATATACCGCTCACTGGGATCACCTTGGGGTTGGGCGCCCACTAAATGGCGATTCCATCTACAATGGAGCATCGGATAATGCTGCCGCAATAGCATGGATGCTATCCATTGCTAAGGCATTTAAGCAGGCCGATGCGCCCAGACGCTCAATTATCTTCCTTGCGCCTACCGCTGAGGAGTCGGGACTGTTTGGCTCGGAGTACTTTGTTAAGCATTGCCCGTTCGATATAACAAAGGCTATAGCCTGCATAAACTACGATGTGGTTCTTTTCCTCGGAAAGTTCAAGGATGTAACCGTAACCGGTTACGGACACTCGAATCTCGATAGCCTTTTACAGGTGGTTGCAGAGGAACACGACCGCTACATTGCCCTTGACCCAAATCCCGAAAATGGAATGTTTTACCGGTCCGACCAGTTACCATTTCTTAAAGCCGGTGTTCCTGCAATTTTTGCTAAAGGGTATACGCATCAAGCTGAGTTGGGGAAAGAAAAAACTCTTGAGCTAATTAAGGATTACTGGCAAAACGTTTACCATAAACCCTCCGACGAGTATAACCCGCAGCACGATAGGTTAGATGGTTTGGTTGACGATGCGGTGCTATTCTACGAGGTGGGTAACCGTTTAGTAAATGGAAACATTTATCCCCAATGGCGCAAAACATCGGAGTTTTACAGGTAACTTGCCGACGTTTAATCGAGATTCGTCAATTGAATTTTTCAATTGACGAATCTCTCTAAAATATTGCTGCGTTCCGATTTTTTAGCCCGGTTAAGTTAGTTAATCTATGATATTTAGAATTAACTGTTCACATTACCTCTAACTTCTTCTAACATCATCTTATTCCGTCTATTTCGACTCATTCCGGCACAAAACAGACTTTTAACTTTTAACGGTTCACGGTTCACGGTTCACGGTTCACGAACATAAAGCTCTCCAACCCCCTCATATCCTCAATTTTTCTTTTAACTTTTAACTTTTCACTAGTCCTAACTCCCTCTAACTTCCTCTAACTTCCTCTAACTCCGCCATATTCTTAATTCTTCCGGTTCACGGTTCACGTTTAACTTCCTCATATTCCAACTCATTCCGGCTCATTCCAGCTCATTCCTCAAGAAATTAACCCGGTTGAATTTGCTAATTCATGGCATTTGGGTTTAAATATTAATGTTATTTTTATGCCGGTATTCGATGTTTCAATTCGTGTTTTCTATTTTTACTATTTGCTTAAACAACAGTAACTAAACCTTACTAGCATGAACTTTAACCGTTTCATTCAATCCTTGAGCGAGGTTAGCGAAAGGCGACTGATGTATGCGCTTATAGCGGTTATACTTGTTATCAACATGGCAGTTCTGGTTCTCAGCAATGGCTATTCTGGCGGATCGTACTCTGTTATGCACTACCAGTTTGCCCGCTGGGCATTTGCTAACCCCGAAAACCTATTAAATTCTTGGGCAAACCCTCTTTTTACATTACTTGCTGCACCCTTTGCCTTGCTTGGCTTTAAATCGCTCCAGCTAATGAATATCATTCTGGGTATACTATCGGGGTACTTTGCGTACAGGGTAGCCAAGGAACTGAAAATGAAAACCCCGCTGCTGGCATTGGTTATATGTAGCTTTACTCCCGTTTTTATGATGACATTCTATGGGGGCACAACCGAAATCATGTTTGCCTTTTTCGCGATACTTGGGACATTCCTTCTGATTAAGGATAAATTCTTAGCAGGAGCAATAGTTATATCGCTATTGCCACTTATCCGTCTCGATGGTTTTATCCTATTGCCAGTTTACGCAATCTATTTTTTACGCTGGCGCAGGGCTAAGTATTTGCCGCTTCTTTTTAGTGCAACCGTGCTATATAGCTTAATAGGATTGATGCTTGGTAAGAACCTTTTCTGGCTATTTGATGGGGTAACGCTTTGGAGCGATAGTATATTTGGACATGGCTCTTTTACCCAGTTTATTGTTCGCAGCCCCGGATTTTTTGGAATACCCAACGAGATATTCTTTGTAACCGGTTTGGTGGCCGGATTATGGTTATACCTACGTGAGCGGAGGGAGTACTCGCAAGAGTTTGTGCTTGTGGTTTTACCATTTGTAATCTATTTTTTGGCCCACTCATTTGCATGGTGGCAGGGTATGGGCAATTCGCAGGGTTTATCGCGCTACATGGCTGCAATTGTTCCATTTATGGCTGTAATGGCTACCCGTGGTTTATACCTTTTTGCCAAAATGTTTTTCATTATCTTCAAGAGCGAGGCAGTGCGTATAGGTGCACTTATACTGGGTTTTGCATCAATCATTCATATACCTTTTGCCATTCAGAACTATCCCGTTTCAATCTCGTCAACCGATTGGGCTTTATCCGATGCTGCCAGCTACATTAAGGAAAATGGTTTAAGCGATAAAAGGATTTACTTTACTAACCCAACTTTATTCTACTACCTCAATAAGAACCCAAAGTGTAGTAGCTGCATTGAGGTAAAGAACACTGCTGAGCTTAATTCGATGCAGAATGGCGATTTGTTTATTTACGATGTTGCACTGGGTGCAGTGAACAAAATCGACCTCGATTCGTTGCTTACCTCTGCCCAATTCAGATTGATACAGGTATTTAACCCCGAAACACCGGTATATGCCTTTGGCAAACCTTACCAGGTTGCTTTGCTGGAGCGTACCAACCCCGACACCCTAACCGTAAGTGAAAATCATAAGATTGTTTCGGGCGCAAATAAAACTTTTATTACCCTTGTTAGGTACGATTTTGATACAGCAACGCCTACCGATACCGCCACTGTGTCAACCTCAAAGATTAATCGTACAGCGTATTTCCGTATACCCAAAAGGAAAGAGAATTACCTGGTTAGCGCCCTTAAACTCGACTCCATCCAGCCCGTCCAGCCCATTGAGTTAAAGGTATCGTACCGTCAGTTCCGAAAAACCTCCGATGAGAACCTAAGGTATTTTGTCGAGGCCATTTCCAATGGGGATTCTATGTATGAAAGGGTTTTTGAGGTAAATACCCCCGATACGGCCAACCCCGATGAGTGGCACGACGTTAGCTTCAACATAATCCTGCACAACATTGAGGTAACCCCTGAACTTACTATCAGAACGGGATTCTGGAACAAGCGTAAGGGTGAGTTCCTTATTGACGACTATAGGGTTGAGGTAAGGGTAAAATGAAATCTGCTAAACCAAGGTCGTTTAGTTGATAAAAACAAACACTCCTTTTGTTGTCATCCTGAGCACAGCGAAGCTTCTATTGAATAGTGTGCAGTGTATAGTATGCAGTGTACAGGGAAGATGGAGAGTAGTGTTTGGTTTTTAGTGTTTCGTGAAATGCTTTTTTCAC
Source organism: Tenuifilum sp. 4138str (assembly GCF_041102575.1). Classification (NCBI taxonomy): domain Bacteria; kingdom Pseudomonadati; phylum Bacteroidota; class Bacteroidia; order Bacteroidales; family Tenuifilaceae; genus Tenuifilum; species Tenuifilum osseticum. The sequence continues at coordinate 125,692 of NZ_JBGCUE010000007.1, forward strand.
TATCAACCATCAACTATCAACTGTCAACTCTGCTTGTCATCCTGAGCAAAGCGAAGGATCTATTGAATAGTGTACAGTGTGCAGTGTACAGTGTGCAGTGTACAGGGAAGATGGAGAGTAGTGTTTGGTTTTTAGTGTTTCGTGAAATGCTTTTTTTTCACTATCAACCATCAACTATCAACTCTTCTTGTCATCCTGAGCGCAGCGAAGGATCTCTGACCGACCTAATGAGATGTTTCGCTAGTGCTCAACATGACAATAGGTTCATAAACAACGAACAACCTTTCCAGCCCCGTAGGGGCTAAACATTTGTAACTCCAGTACGACTCCCACGCGTATAGCGATGCACGCAATGCATCTACCAAAGAGCAACACTGAAACGTTGCATCGCAACAATAAAGCATGCCAAAGAGCGACATATCCGTTCTTTCTTGTCTTGATACAAGAAAGAACCAAAGAAAATCAAGGCTGAAAAGCCCGTCCCGATGGGTGCCCCGTGGGTGGAACTGCCACGCGATACTATTCGCCACGCCTGCGGCATGACTCATGTGGTATCGCTTACTTAACCAACCGCCACGTTCCACCCCCGACCCATTGTCGGGTCAGGCTTTTATGCCAATACAAACTTCTTCCGCTCTATTCCCTCTTTGGGGAAATGGTTGGGGTGAGGTCGTTTTTCACGAACAACGAACAACCTTTCCAGCCCCGTAGGGGCTAAACATTTGTAACTCAATTACGACTCCCCCACGTATAGCGATGCACGCAATTCTTTTTCCAAAGAGCAAGGGTGATGCGTTGCATCGCCACTGAAGAGCATGCCAAAGAGCGATTAACATACAACCAAAAAAGTGAATATGGGAATGATTGTATAAAGAGATGCTTCGACTAGCTCAGCATGACAATAAACAAACGAAAAACGAAAAACGAACAACGATTTACGAAAAAGTCCTTAGTCAATCCGATCGAAGCGAAGCATTTCATCCATAGTGTACGGAGTGGGCGGTATTAGGTTTATAGCCGATCTGCGTAAATCGAGCCAATCAGTGTTATCTGTGTTCTATTATTTGACTATCGCTATACAATTTAGCACAGACAATTTATGAAACAAATATTATCCATAGTCGTAAAATAAGTTTACTTAAAAGCATTATATTTGCAGTTCAATCAGCCAGGGGGCTGACGTGGTTTTGACAGCAAGTAGAATGGGTTTGTAAGCATGCCGAGCGTCGTGAGGCCGGCTCGTTAATCCCGGGCACAAACCAATAAACGGCGAAACTAACTACGCTCTCGCTGCCTAATAACTCCAGGAGTTAAGGCTTAATCCCTGCGCCAAGGATGTGCGGGGACGAGATGTCCCGCCGGAAATTACGCCCTGTTGTTTCCGGCATATGGGGCACCGATCAAACGGGGATAGTTGGGGCGACACCTTTAAACCCCAATGAAACAACCAAAGGTTAAGGATTGGTTCGGTCGCCTTTCACCTGGCCAATCCCGACAACCAAGAAAGGCTAAGCATGTAGAAAGCAAACTGGTTCCTTGTTTGGACGAGGGTTCGATTCCCTCCAGCTCCACAAAAACTGATTCAAAAAAATTCAAAACACCCTAAAACATCAAATTTTAGGGTGTTTTTGTTTTTTGCATTCTTAGATTTTCATTGTAAACGCAACTTTTAGGGGAATTAATTTAGGAGCGTAAGAGAAAAAACTAACTTTTTCAAGAACGGGGAGAAAGGTTTTGAGCTATCCCCCTTCGTTCCTGACGGTTAAGTGGCTATCTTCGCCCCCTAAATCACCCCAGAAATAAGTTGCAGGATGAGACACCTAACACAGGAGCAAAGGTACACAATTTCACAAATGCTAGAGGCGGGGTATAGGAAAAGTGAAATAGCCATGACCATCGGGGTGAGCAAGATCACGGGAACCCGGGAGGTCAGGCGCAACACTGCACGAGTACCTGCGACGGGGCAAGCCCTACCGTAGGCTCACGGGCAGGTACACCGATAACAGGGGGTGCATTCGCAACCGCAGGGACATCAGCGAGCGGCCGCCCGAGGTGGATGCCAGGGTTCGCTTTGGTGACCTAGAGGTGGACACCGTCATCGGGGCAAACCACCGGGGGGCGCTGTTGACCATCATCGACCGGCTTTCCGGTTACCTCTGGATCCGGAAGCTGGAGGGTAAAAACGCTGCCGAGCTGGTGGGAAAAGCCCTCAAGGTCCTCTTGCACTGGAAGCCCTGGCTGCACACCATCACCGCTGACAACGGCAAGGAGTTTGCTGAGAATGAGGCTATAGCCAAAGATCTGGGAATTTTATTTTACCTTGCCAAACCATACCATTCCTGGGAGAGAGGGGCTAACGAGAACGCCAACGGGCTGATCCGCCAGTTCTTCCCCAAGAAAACCTGTTTGGATACCATCTCTCACGAACAGGTCTTGTGGGTGGAGAGGCTGCTAAACAAAAGGCCCAGAAAGCGTTTAGGGTTTTTAACCCCAAAAGAGAAACTAGAGGAATTATTGTTTAACAAAAAAGTTGCATTTACAGCTTAAATCTACCCCTCATCAGCAATATCTGTAAGGCTAAATTGTTTATATTCTTTACATTTGCTCATGATTGCTTTTTAAGAACTCAAATTTAAGCTTTTCTAATTTAACTTGTTATAATTCAAAAGCTTGCTCTATTCGAACAGACATTGGGAAAGCTTATTATTTAATTAATTACTTACTGTTTAATTAGTTTAATTGTTGTAAGCCTATTGCTGTTAATGATTTGAACAATATATATCCCTTTTTCCCATTTTTTTGTTGTTACTACCGTTTGCTTATTTTGAATGGTCGTGTTTAACACTTCTTTTCCTTCAACACTGACTACTTTTAATTGGATTGTTCCGGTTAAGCTTCCTACATCTATGGTAAACTGTTCGTTGGTTGGGTTGGGGTATAAATTGATGTTGGCGGCAGTGGGTGAAATAGTGGAAGTAGAAGAACTTATATCAAATACCCGTACATGTCCGGCATAGCTTCCGTTTCCGGCATTACCATCAGCCCCAATGGCCACGGTATTGGCATCGGGCATGCTCACGGAAGTGCCTGAATAGTCATTAGCTGCTTCGCCGTCAATGTCTGCGAGTTTTTGCACCCAACTGGTGCCGTTCCAGGTGTAAATGCGTACATGGCCAGCATCTGTGCCATTTCCGTCATTACCAAGAGCCCCAATGGCCAAGGTATTGGCATCGGGCATGCTCACGGAATAGCCTGACCAGTCACCAGCTGCTTCGCCGTCAATGTCTGCGCCTTTTTGCACCCAAGTGGTGCCGTTCCAGGTGTAAATGCGTATATGGCCGGCATCGGTGCCGTTTCCGTCATTAGCATAAGCCCCAATGGCCAAGGTATTGGCATCGGGCATGCTCACGGAATAGCCTGATCAGTCACCAGCCGCTTCGCCGTCAATGTCTGCGCCTTTTTGCACCCAAGTGGTGCCGTTCCAGGTGTAGATGCGTACATGGCCGGCACTAGTGCCGTTTCCGGCATTATATGGGGCCCCAATGGCCACGGTATTGGCATCGGGCATGCTCACGGAATAGCCTGACCAGTTACCAGCCGCTTCGCCGTCAATGTCGCCGCCTTTTTGCACTTGGGCGTTGACAATGCTGTTGATACTGATTAAAGTAAGTACCGTTAATAATTTAGATTTCATGTGTTTATAATTGATTTTTCAAGGTCAAATGGAACACGCCATTTATACTCATCTTCCTGTGTGTTAAAGGTTTTAGCATGGCTTGTTTCATCTTAATTATATTTTTGCCTTTGTTCAAATATATGTATATAATATAAACAAATTTAAAAAAATACTTTTTTGCTAGTTTATGTGATGAGATAATGCAATACAACAAGGGTTAAGAAAATTGAGCTAGAACAAGCGTTTATACAGTAAATAACTTTGCTATATGCCGTATATTCAGTGTTTGGATAGTCTATAATTATTAATACTTTGTGTTTTCATTTGTTTCGTAACAGTTGTATGGAAATCTGATTCAACGTTTTATAACTTACTGAAAAATTATACATAAAGATACCTTATATTTTTATTGTTGAAATGCGGTTAAAGGTTCCGCTAACCGGGTCAAAATCGGCTGTTCCCCCAAAATATCCGGTGGTATAGACATTTCCCGAAGCATCTATGGCGATGGGTTTTCACTCCTCAGCATATGCCCCCCGAATTGTTTAGCCCAAACAAATTATTGGGCGTTTGTAAATGTGCTTCAGCCTAAAATTTGAGCTTTGCGAGTGTTGTAATTGTTTTTCTTTCCATATTAATTTTGCTTTGATATGTTCTAAAAATTCATTTTAGTTTTTGATTAAAAAAAAAAAACAGTAGAACCCTAAACTGTAGCTTCTAAATCATCTTAAAATAAAAAAAATTTTTTATTTGCAACTTCTTAAAATTCAATTTCTTCTATCTGTCAGTCATTTATAACACAAATTGGTTTTTGACTTTATTGATGGTAAAGGTCGCATGTATGGTGTCGTTTAGCAATTCGAAGCACGAACTTGTCAAGCCGTTACAACGTTTATTAGATGCAACACCCTAGAAATTAGAACTATCTGCCAAATGCACTACCGCCATGTGCTTTATTTTTTTTTTCTCTAATTTTATCCAGCAATTGATTCAATATATTAACTTCTTCAATCGTTAAATTACCAAGCAAGGTATCTGCTTTCATTTCACAACTATACATTTTATCGAGAAGCTCCAGTCCTTGTGCTGTTATTTCAACTGATTTTTGTCGTCTGTCGGCAGGGTTTTCTTTTCTGCTTACCAATCCTTTTTCAAATAACCGGTCAACAATTCGGCTAACATCAGAATCTTTATCGAGCATACGTTCTTTGATAAAACCGATAGAAAGCGGGGCCTCGGAACGAAAACCCCGCAATATTCTAAGCACATTGTATTGTTGTTCGGTAAGTCCATGTTTTTTAAGTGATTGATAGAACTCATAACTCAATTGTTTTGCAGTATAGGTTAGATTTATCAATCCTTTGTGATATTCGTTCCGAAATCTTCCTTTTATTTCGTCTTCAATTTTCATTTTATTTTATCTTAAAAAAATCAGGTGTTCTTAAATAAAAACCAACCCAAACTAAAATAAGAACAGCACTTGGCATTATAATACTCATACCCCCTGTCATGTGAATAATAATGGCTCCGCCCATGTAGGAACTGAGTAAAAGCGTTCCAAATCTATTTGTTTTTGGAAACAAATATAATAGGGCAGAGGTGATTTCGCCCAAAGCGATAATTATCCGCCAGTCACCTAAATTCATTTGTTCCATTTGTTCTGGATGAAGAAACAATTTTCCACTAGCACTAAACAAGTAAAGTGCTGTTAATAAACCGGCAATTACCCATCCGGCAATTTTGTGAATCTTTTCAACTTTTGGTGTCATAATTTTTTTGTTTTAAATGATTAAACTTTATTGATTCTAAATATTGACAAATACTCCAATTGCATGAGGAGCCTGATTATATTTTCACTTCTGTTTCATTTTCTCTTCCGTAAGCATGGTAAATAAAACCAATAGGCCAAGTATGGCAATAAAAGCACCCAAATAATAGGCGCCACTTAAACCGCTTATAGTAAAACCGATTCCAATAATAATAGGTCCAAGTGTTTGTCCTAATCGTAAAACCATGCCATTCAATGACATAAATGCACCTCGTTGGTTGTCGGGGGCAAGATTTGCTAAAACCGTTTGTAAACTCGGCATATTTAATGCTTGTGCGCTGCCAAAAATTAATACAATCGATATAAAAAGATATAGACTCGTTATATTAGGTACTAACAATAAGACCATTAAATAGAGAAAAAAAGCCGTTTTTAACAAAAATAAACTGCCAAACTTGTTGGTAAGTTTCCCTATTTGCGTTGCAAAAATTGCTGATGTAATTGAACTTAATGACAACATGAGTCCAATACCAGGTGCCGATAAATTAAATTTTTGTTTCAGCAGAAATGGGATATAAGTTAAAAACGCCCCGTAAAGAATAATGAAGGTTATTACACTTAAAATAAAAATAGCAATAACTTCTTTTTTTAAAATGCTTTTTGAAATCGCCTGAAAATATTCTTTTAAATTTTGAGATACATCAAATTCGGGTTCTTCCATACCAAAAATCACAAAAAATCCTACAGGTATAGCCAATAAGGGTAAAACAAAAGGATAATACCAAGCAAATCCGGCCAGTGCCCCACCAATAAGCGGATAGCTCGCTGTGGATAAACTCAAAACACTTGCATTATACCCCATGGCAGCAGGTCGTTGTTTCCCTTTGAAAAAATCACCAATCAACGTTACATTCAGAGAGCCAAGTGATGCAGCACCAATACCCTGCAAAACCCTTAATAAAAGGATAATATAAAAATCGCGAATGAAAAATATTGCAAAACCTGCTATGGCAAAAATAAACAAGGAGGGAACAAGAATTTTTTTTCTTCCCTTGCGATCGGCGTATATTCCGGCAAGTGGTGTTAAGAATATACCCGGTAGTGTAAATGCACTAATGAGAAGCCCTATGCGTGTTTTGCTTAAATTGAGTGCATCAGCCATTTGTGGCATGGCAGGGGTTATACTTGCAACACCCATTACAGCAATCAGTGTAATGCCGAAAATCACATACAGCTTTCGGTCTTTTAACAAACTACTTTCTCTCATTTCAGTCCTATTAATCGAATTACCGAAGCTTTTCCATTATGTTGCTTCCCTTCATTCAATTGGATCTCCATCTTTTCTGTTATTAATTCCGTTAAATCGGCAAAATCACTTTGAAGTTCTTCTTCAGAAAAGAGCATTTCAATTTTACTTGGTCCTCCGCTGTTGTAATGAATTTGTTCTTTGGAAAATCCCTCCAAAATAATAGTCCCTTTGGGCTTTAAAAAACGAATAAGTTTTTTATGATTGTCAGCTCTTGACAAAGTATGCGCGTAAAACAAACCAATCAGATCGAAAAAATCATCGGGATAATCAGCCTCTTCAAAAGAAGAGAGGGTGTAATGAATTTCTACATTGTTTTCGGAAGCTAATTGCTGAGCTTTTTTTATAGCCTCGGAACTGCTGTCGAAAGCATAAACCTCCCAACCCAATTTTGCGGCATATACAGCATTCCTGCCTTCGCCTTCGGCCGGAAGTAAAATTTTTCCGGGCTTGTGTTTTGCTAATTCCTGTTTAAAAAACTCATTGGGTTCTTTGCCGTAAACATATTCTTTTTGAGCATATCGTTCATCCCACTTGTTTTTTATGTCATTCATATTTTCTTGATTTAATGTTATCCGAACTTATATCCTGAAATTTTCACCCCCATAAGTGTACCGCTGTAATCTATGTTTCCTGTGTCGTTTCCTGCTGCTCCGGCTGCTACAAACAAAGGCACCAAGTGCTCACTTCTCGGGTGGCATTCCATGGCAGCAGGAGCCTTTTGCCAATTTTTTAATGCTTGATTTCTCGCATTTATGTCGTTGTTTAAAACCGTTTTTGTCAGCCAGTCATCAAATTTTTGTGCATTATCGCTTGTATTTGAATTTTGGGACATAAACCCACGCATGTTGTGATAACTCATTCCCGAGCCGATAATCAGCACGCCTTCGTTACGCAGAGGTTCAAGGGCTTTCCCCAGTTTGATATGGGTTGCCGGCTCAAGCGTTTTTACTAATGAAAGTTGAACCACAGGGATATGGGCTTTAGGAAATGCAACCATCAGCGGCACAAAGGTTCCGTGGTCGAAGCCGCGATGGTATTCTCTTTTTGTTGTAAAACCGCTTGCCCGAATCAGGTTTTCAATCTGATCAGCCAATTCAGGGTTGCCAGGTGCAGGCCAGTTTAAATGATATGTTGATTCGGGGAAACCATAGTAATCATAAAGTAAAGGCGGATTGGACCCAAAGTGAACGGTTGGGACATCTTCTTCCCAATGGGCTGAAATGACAAGAATTGCTTTTATTTCTTGGCTGAATTGCCTCCCCAACTTTTCAAGATATTCCTTTAGGTGGCCATACCCCACGGGGTCGTCAAAGGCATCGTTCATAACATGCCAGGGGCCACCTCCGTGAGGAATAAAATAAACCGGCAACCTTGCCATAGATACTATTTCCTTAAACTTTTAAGCGCAGTCCCCCAGCTAATGAGCTGATCAAGCATAGCATGTAGATTTTGCTCATGCAATTCAGCGGGTTTAAACACACTGAAATTTTCAAAGTCGGTAAACAGTGAAAGCAGTACCTGCGTCCGTACATCAGCAACCTGAAGTTCGCCCATTATCAATCGAAGATGTTCAACTGCTCTTGCACCACCTGCCGAACCGTAGCTAACAAATCCTGCAGCTTTGTTGTTCCATTCTGCAAATAAGTAATCAAGGGCATTTTTTAAAGCACCGGGTAGGGAGTGGTTATACTCACCGGTTACAAAAATAAAGGCATCGAGCGATTTGATTTTTTCTGCCCAGGCTTTTGTGTGTTCATTTTGATATTGACCCATTGATGCAGGATACGGTTCGTCAAGCAGCGGCAAGTTGTAAGCTTTTATGTCCACTATCTCATATTCCGCATCATTTCTTTTTGAAGCCAATTCATATACCCATTTGGCAACTTGTTCTGCGTTGCGACCTGGACGGGTACTTCCTAAAATTATTCCAATTTTTAACATAATATATCCTCCTTTTTATTTGTTTGATTTTAATTGTTCTTCAATTGCATCTAAGCGGTCGTTAGCACCGTGAACCATCATTGTCACACGCACAAATGGCAATGCTAATAATAGCAAGGCAATTGAAATAAGCAGATTAAACGTGTCGAAGTTTACAATATTCAACACAATCCCAACTATACCTATTAAGGCTGCAATAATTCCACCCGGTACTCCAAGTGGGCATCTGAGTTTTTTCGTTTTTCCCATTGTCTTAAATTTCATTGTGTTAATATGAATTGAGTTTATTGATTAATTCTTGCTTTGTAGGAACACTTCTAAATACGATTTCATTATTTATCAGCAATGTGGGTACTGAATGTATTCCTAATTTCATTGACCGTACCATGCCAACAGGCCCGTTTGCCAAGGTCGTTTTCAACTCAAACCTATCACCAAATTCGGGTAAAATATCCTTCAACATTTTCTTCAACGTCTTACAGTTGGGGCATGTAAGCGTGTAATACATTTCTATTTTGATTTTTTCCATAAGGCTATTTTGTTTGTTGTTTTTGAGTCAAAAAAGTTAACGGAACCTTTTTTATTGTGTTTTATGTGTATATATCCATTTTTCTCATAAATAAAAGTACAAACATAATATGTTGAAACATATATTATGAAAGATTGTTCACTACAGCTTAAAAAAACTTTTAATTTATACTATCGTTTTGTTTTAGGATGAGTTTTTTGGCATTGTCGGTAACGGTTGGCGGTATGGTTAGTAAGGGAATGCGGGATTTTCCTCAGTCAAGTTACAGTTAATTTTGGAACGTCTCACTACACTCCAAAAACCACTGAACCCCTTATTAACTAAACCGCGCGTTGGCAACTGGTTTTGATTCTTTCCGTCTGTTAATCGGTTTATTAGCCATTTAGTATTTGTCTTTTTTATACTGCACAAACCTATCCACGAAGTACGAATTTATTTTGTTTTTTTTGAGCGTTGGCAAATGCAGCGCATTCACGAACACCTATAAAAAACAAACAAACTGTGAGTAATCCTAAAACCGTCCTAAAAGTCGGTTACTTGGGCGGAAAAGATGGAAGCTATTCCCCCTGCTAGCGCGGATTTGTAATCCGTGCTAGCAACATAAATGCGAAACCCGCCTGTTTTGGGTGGGTTTTGTTACGTTTTAGAGGGCGAGCTGCTGTACCCTTCGCTTTGTGATGAATGCTTCCCCTTGCTCGAGCATGACTTCCTGTCGCGTTCGCTTATTTTTGTGGAATGCACTAGGGAACGCACACCAGTATTGAGGTTTTTGCTATTAATGGAGCCATGGCTTATTGGTTATCCACCTTTGCCTCAAGGGCGTCCTGAATATCGGTAGGTATGTTTGTGAAAAAATTGTAACCGGTTAGGTTCTCAACGGAATCGACACTTACCCGGTAGTATGTCCACTGGTACTTTGAACACTCCTGATTGTTAGGAATAACCACTGCAATAACCCTTGTTGAGGTGTTAATGCGCGATATGTCGTTGTTACCATTGGGGAGCACAAGCGCAATTTTCCATACATGGCTTGGAACCACAACGCCCGATTTTAGAATGGTGAAAGTGCCCTTGCTGCTGGTTCCTCCCTCGCCGTAAGGCCCACTGATTATGTAAAGCTCTGAACCGCTTTTTGCCAAGTTCCGGCAGTAGCTTTCAAAGTTCTCCCACACTATCTGGTTATTGTTAGGTGATTGGGGTACCATGTTAGTCATCAGGAAGGTTGCCGAGTTATCCTCAACTGTTTTTGTGCGGTCGGCACTGGGGCACATATGCCCACGGTCGAAACCGTACTGGGAATAGTAAAAGTCCGATTCGGTTACGCGGTACCATGTGTCGGGCAATGTGTAATCGGCCCTGAAATCATCCTGGCGCGAAACGCTACCCAGCCAGCTGGAGTTTAGGTGCCATGCCACCCAGTTGGCAGTTCGTTTTGAGTTGTTGTACGATAAACAGTACTGGGGTTTAACCATTAGGTAGTTATTGGCACTCACAATATTGGTGGTTGCACCTGTTGGATTGCCAAGTAAAAGGTGGTCGTTGTCAACTAGTGCTGGGTTTTCGGAAGCGGTGATAAAGGTTCGTTCAACGCTGTACGATGTTCCTGCACTGGTTATTGCGTATGCACGGATATAATACTGTGTTCCACTTTCCAGGTTTTCTAAAGTAGCCGAAAAGGAGCCAGTGCCGCCATTAAGGGCAACTTTGTTATTGGCAATGGTAGGCATAGGTGATTTGCTCCAGCAGAATCCCCTTTCAGTTACCGTTTCACCTCCTGCCGAGATAATACTTGCCGAGCATTGGGCTGCGGTTTTAGTTACTGATGTGAATGAAATATCGGAGATTGCTGCAAGTTCTGGCTGGGTTTTAAAGCTTACACTATTGCTGTATGTGGTTCCGTTGGCATTGGTGGCATAAGCTTTTATGTAGTATGTTGTGTTAGGGGCAAGACCCTTTATTGTGCTGGTGAATTCACCAATCCCCTTTCCATCAATATTCCTATAGTCTGAAATGGTTGGGTTTCCGGTGGTGTTCCAGCATACACCCTTGCTTAACACTTGCGTTCCACCATCGTCCAGTACCTTGCCATTACAAATGGCAGAATAGGTGTAAATGGTTGAAACTTCAACTGCTGAAATCTTTGGAAGAGCCTTATCATCATTACATCCAACCAGTGTAATTGTTCCCAGTAAGGTAAAAACAAGGATAAAAACCTTTGAGTATTTAATGACTGTTACTTTCATGCCAATGTTAACTTATGCTATACCGTGCAAAAGTAATTATTTAGCATGGTAAGTATAGTTAAGCTACATTTTACCGATGATTTTTAGATAAAATATGTACTTTTTCTTCAATATAGTAGTGGAATATTCTTGAATTGCCTGATAATTATAGTGATAATAATTATTTATCCTATGACGATTCAAGACCTTTTGGGATGTTAATGGTAACCCTTGTTCCTTGTGGCGTGCCATCGTGGGAGTAAAGGTCAACTATTTGAATGTTAAACTTTTGGCCGTACATGGAGTTCAACAGGTCAATGCGTTGCTGGGTAATCTGAAAGCCTCTTGAGCGGTGTGCCTTATTGGTAGTTTCTTGAATTTTACGGGCTTGCTCCCTGCCTACGCCATTGTCCTCAATGGTGCAAAGTACCGATGTTTCCATATCGCTTATGGTTACCTGCACATGGCCCGATTTGTCCGGTTTAAGCATAATACCATGCCAAATGGCATTCTCCACAAAGGGTTGTATCATCAGGGTGGGGATTTTAATATCGAGAACCGATTCATTGTTCTGGTAATCGATATCGTAGGTGAATTTCCCCTGAAGCCTGAGGGCTTCCAGCTCAAGGTAAAGCCTAAGCGATTCTAGCTCATCGCGAAGCGGAATGGCAGAGTGGAGGGAGTTGTCGAGCGTAAAACGCATTAACCGGGCAAACTTGGTAAGGTATTTATGTGAGCTAATGGTATCTTTCTCCAGTATGTAGTACTGTATGGAGTTGAGGGTGTTAAAGATGAAGTGGGGGTTCATTTGCTGGCGTAACGATTGTTGCTTGTATAGGTTGATGTTGCTAATAAGCTCATTACGTTTTTTCAGCTCTGACAACCGAATGTAATAGATAAGGTATAAAAAGCCGCTAGCAAGTAAAGTAAATAATATGATAAACCAAATCCTTTGCCAGTATGGTGGATCAACAGTAAATGCAAGGGTTGCTGGAGTGCCCCAAACTCCGTTGGAATTCTGGGCCTCAACCTCAAAAGTAAACTTACCCGGTTTAAATGAAGTGTATAGGTTTTGAGTAGCTGAGGTATAAACCCAGCTTGAGTCAAGTCCCACAATACGAGACCTGTAAAGAACCTTTCCCATATTTTTATACGATAGCCCTACATACGATATGTTTAAATACTTTGTGCCATATGGAATGTTTATACTCCCGGGTGTCCAACTGTAAGTACTATCGTTAATTTCAATTGAGGTAATGTAGGTTTGAGGTTTGTAGCTGTTAGGTTTAATTCTAGCGGTAGGCAGAATTGACAAACCGCTGGTTGTCCCAACGTATGCAATAGAATCGTTTACATAAAGCGAAACAATATCGTTACTAACTAAACCATCGCTGGTTGTAAGGTTTTGTATATTAAAACCATTACCTTCAATTGTAATAATTGACAATCCCTGCCTGGTGCCAACCCAAATCCTATTTTTATGCGCAAAGAATGTGTAAACTGAGTTTGAAATCAACCCGTCGTTTTTTGTTATCTGGAAGGTTTTCCCCTTCTTATCCAGTAAAACTATACCGGCACCATTTGTCCCAATCCAAAGCTTTTCTTCTTTTGGGTCAAAGTAAAGTGCATTGCCCGGGTATGCTAAAAGCGGATCTTCATCGCCAAGGTATTGAAAAAGCTTATTGGAGTACTTCCAAAGACCATTTGAGGTTAGGAACCAAACGTTTCCCTTGTTATCTTCCTCAATGCCAAGAATTAGAGCCGAAAACCCAGTTTCGCCGGAATGGTAAACCACTTTATTGTCCTGAATCTTAACTATCCCGTAGCCTGTTGACACCCAGTAATAATTACCCTTTCTTCCTTTAATGATTCTCCGTGGATAAACAGACGTTTCTGATTCAACCAAATGGTACTTATTGTTTTGGATGTAGCCAAGGTGTCCAAATGAGCAAATCCATAGTCTATTGTTAGCTTCATCGCCCAAAAAGTAGCGGACATACGAGGCATTACCCTGGGCTTTATGTAAGTGTATTTTTTGTACTCTACCATCTTTTGTAACCATGTCAACCCATCCCATCTGATAGCCAAGGTATATATTGCCATCCTTCTCGTACACAGCTTTTATCCTGTTATCGCTTAAGCCATTTTGGGTGGTAAGGGTTTGTATATGGATATTTGGGATATATAAAACGCCATTGTCAATGGTAGAAATCCAGTATGCTTCCTCTTTGTCCTTGAAAACTGAAGTTATTTGGAATTTCTTTAGTAACCTATTTGCGTTTAATCCATTTTGGTTTGATAATGGCGACAAGCGTAAACCTCCATCGAAATCGGCTGAAATAATATATTCATCATTGGCGCTTAACCAGATAGTTGATTTATTTTGTTTATCAACCCATTTCAGCTTATTGTTAACAAAACACGAAATGGTTTCATCGAGCGAGATGTAAAGCGTTGAATCGTTAACTTTTAGACCAAAGGCATGAACGGGGTTGCTCCCGTTAAATACTGCATTTATTGGTATTCGGGTAGTTTTACTGGGCGAATTTATAATTAGCTCTTGCTTTAGAGGTTTATCGGGATTTGAGATTAATATTTTTTTCCGTTAAATTCATTTATAACAGCTAACCCTTCGCTGTTAATACCGTCAATTTTTCGGAAAATACCTTCTGGTGTAATTTGAAAAATGCCATACTCTTTTACTCCCATGTAAACATTATCAAGGGTATCCACATAGAACGCCATCTTAATAGGCCCTTTTGATTTGGCTGGCATGTTTTGCCGTATCTTATTGTTGTGAGGGTAGGGGATTATTTTGCCATTTTCATAGTAGCAGAGTGCTCCTGAGTATGGGATAAACCAAATTCGACCCTTGTAGTCCTCGTATATTTCAAAAACAATATTATCCACAAGCCCCGATTGCACATCGAAATTTTTGAAAGAGTAGCCGTCGAACCTGCTAACGCCTGTACTGGTTGCCATCCAGATGTAGCCCTTTGAATCCTGAATCACATGGAATACCTCATTCCCAGCAAGTCCATCGTTTACGGTGAAGTTACGGTAAACAGGATCGTACTGGCCAATTGCGATGGTTGCTAAAAGCAAAAATGGTATGGTTAGAAGCCTAGACATTTATGCCGGTTGCGGGAAACTATTTTAACTAAAATTAATATATATGCTAAAATAAGAAAATAATCAAAACATTTGAGCTAACAATAAAAAAAAGCCGCACAAAGGCGGCTTTTTTTATATACATATCAACGGGTTACTCGTTACCAGCCATTTTTTTGTAAGTGTTGTAACGCCACTTAGCATTCTCCTCGGCGGCCTTGAACAGTTCCTCGGCTTGTTGAGGGAACGAGAGCAGTAACGATGTGTAGCGCACTTCCCCTTTTAGGAAATCCTGGAACAGGTTCCATTCTGGCTCCTTGGAGTCGAGCTGGAAGGGGTTCTTTCCTTCAGCCTCAAGCATGGGGTTGTAACGGTAAAGCTGCCAGTAGCCTGACTTCACGGCCATTTTGGCCTCATTCTGGGTTGCGCCCATACCCTTGCGTATACCATGGTTGATACAGGGTGAGTAAGCAATGATCAACGAAGGTCCGGGGTAGGCTTCGGCTTCCTTAATGGCTTTGAAGTACTGGTTATGGTCAGCCCCCATGGCTACCTGGGCAACGTAAACGTATCCGTACGACATGGCCATCATGCCAAGGTCTTTCTTGCGAACGCGCTTACCCGATGCAGCAAACTTGGCTACAGCAGCAGCAGGAGTTGATTTTGAAGCCTGACCACCGGTATTGGAGTACACTTCGGTATCCATTACTAAAATATTAACATCCTCACCGGTTGAAAGTACATGGTCAAGACCGCCAAAACCAATATCATATGCCCAGCCATCGCCACCAAATATCCAAACCGATTTCTTTTCAAAGTACTGCTTCAGGTTGAGCAGTTCCTTTGCTATAGGGCTATTTTCTTTTTCAAGTGCAGCAATGAGTTTTGCCGATGCTACACGCGATTGCTCTGCATTGTCTTTACCGGCAAGCCACTCTTTCATGGCTTCCTTAGTTTCAGCAGCAAAGTTCTCGTTTAGGGCCTCCTGGAGTTTCAGGGCTATGCGCTCGCGCAGCTTAGCCACACCAGTTGCTATACCAAAACCGTACTCAGCATTGTCCTCAAATAGTGAGTTAGCCCAAGCAACACCTTTGCCATCCTTGTTGGCAGTGTATGGTGTTGAAGGAGCTGAACCACCATAGATAGATGAGCAACCTGTGGCGTTAGCAACAATCATTCTATCGCCATAAAGTTGAGTAATAGCCTTGATGTATGGGGTTTCACCACAGCCTGCACAAGCTCCGCTGAACTCAAATAGAGGCTGAGCAAACTGGCTGTTCTTTACCGATTTCTCTTTACCAAGTACATCCTTGTAACCCACCTTTTCGTGCATGTAATCGAAGCGTTCAGCTTCGGCCATCTGGGTTTCGATGGGTTTCATCACAAGGGCTTTAGTCTTGGCAGGACAAACATCGGCACAGTTACCGCAACCAGTACAGTCAAGTACGCTTACCTGAATGCGGAAGTTGTAATCCTTGATTCCGCCATTGCCACGAACGGTCTTTGTTCCTTCGGGAGCGTTCTTTAGTTCCTCATCGGTTAGTAGGAACGGACGGATAGCAGCATGGGGACAAACGTATGAGCACTGGTTACATTGGATACAGTTTTCGGGTATCCATTCGGGTACATTAACTGCAATACCGCGTTTCTCGTACTTGGTGGTGCCTGCAGGGAAAGTACCATCCTCACGATCAATGAAAGCACTTACAGGTAAATCGTCGCCCTTTTGTAGGTTAATTGGTAGCACTACTTTATTAATGAATTCGGGAGCGCCTGCAATCTCTGATTGTTTCTCGGGTTCAAGGTTTGCCCACTCTGCCGGAACCTGAATTTTAATTACATCACCACCCCTATCAACAGCAGCGTAGTTCATTTTAAGCACCTCTTCACCCTTGCGGCCGTATGATTTCTCAATGGCCTTCTTCATCTCCTTAACTGCCAGTTCGTAAGGAATTACGTTGGCAATCTTAAAGAATGCGCTTTGCATTATGGTGTTGGTGCGGTTACCTAAACCTATCTCTTCTGCAATTTGCGTTGCGTTGATTATGTAGAAGTTGATGTTATTCTGGGCAAGGTATTTTTTTACCGAGTTTGGTAATTTTTCCTTAACCTCATCGATGCTCCAAATGGTGTTGAGCAGGAAGGTACCGCCCTTTTGTAACCCTTTGAGCATATCGTACTTACCAAGGTAAGCCTGAACGTGGCAAGCCACAAAATCGGGGGTGTTTACAAGGTAGGGCGAGCGAATGGGCTGGTCGCCAAAACGCAGGTGCGATACGGTAATACCTCCCGATTTCTTTGAGTCGTAGGCAAAGTAGGCCTGGCAGTATTTTTGGGTATTATCACCAATAATCTTGATTGAGTTCTTGTTAGCACCAACAGTACCGTCGGAGCCCAAGCCGTAAAATTTAGCCTGGAATGTACCCTTTGGTGAAAGGTTGATTTCTTGGCCTACAGGTAACGACTTAAAGGTTACATCGTCAACAATACCAACGGTGAACTGGTTCTTGGGTTCTTTCATCTTAAGGTTCTCAAACACAGCAATCATTTGAGCTGGAGTTGTGTCCTTGGAGCTTAAGCCGTAACGGCCTCCAACAACAAGAGGAGCGTTTTCCATGCTATAGAATAGATCCTTAACATCAAGGTATAAAGGATCGCCATTGGCACCGGGTTCCTTGGTGCGGTCAAGAACTGCTATGCGCTTAACGCTCTTGGGAAGAACCTTGAAGAAGTATTTTGCCGAGAACGGACGGTACAGGTGAACAATAAGCACACCAACCTTTTCGCCTTTCGACATCAGGTAGTCAACGGTTTCCTTAAGGGTATCGGTAACTGAACCCA
This sequence comes from Tenuifilum sp. 4138str, assembly GCF_041102575.1. Lineage (NCBI taxonomy): Bacteria > Pseudomonadati > Bacteroidota > Bacteroidia > Bacteroidales > Tenuifilaceae > Tenuifilum > Tenuifilum osseticum. Next base: position 143,089 of record NZ_JBGCUE010000007.1, read on the forward strand.
TTGCAATGATGATATTCTCAGCGTTGGGGTCACCGTAGTAGTTGAATGGGTGGTACTCGCGACCGGTTAGCTTGGTAATTTCCTGCATGTATGCTTCCACAACATCGGGAACGGCATCGTAGAACTTGTTAGCAGCCTCACGAGTCTGGAAGTAGATATCGGGGTTTTGGGCTGTACCGCGTGTAACAGGATGTTCAGGGTTGAGAGCCCTGTCGCGGAAAGCCTGTAGGGCTTTCTGGTCGATGAGCGGAGCCAAATCGTCGTTCTCTAAAACTTCGATCTTTTGAATCTCGTGCGATGTTCTGAAACCATCGAAGAAGTGAAGGAAAGGAACTCTGGTTTTGATGGCAGCCAGGTGAGCCACACCGGCAAGGTCCATCACTTCCTGAACACCACCGGTAGCCAACATGGCAAAACCGCACTGGCGAGTGCTCATCACGTCGCTGTGGTCGCCAAAGATTGACAACGCCTGGGCTGCAATGCTACGAGCAGAAACGTGGAATACACCCGGGAGTAACTCTCCCGAAATTTTATACATGTTGGGGATCATCAGCAACAACCCTTGCGATGCGGTGAAGGTTGATGTTAATGCACCTGATTGCAACGAACCATGCACTGCTCCTGCAGCACCAGCTTCGCTTTGCATTTCAACCACCTTTACTGTGTCGCCAAATATGTTCTTTCGACCAAATGCCGACCACTCGTCTACATACTCGGCCATGGTGGATGATGGGGTGATGGGGTAAATAGCTGCAACCTCGCTAAACATATATGCTATATGCGCAGCAGCATAGTTACCATCACATGTAATGAACTTTTTCTCTTTTCCCATTTCAGTTTGATTGTTATGATGGTTAGTAATAATTTTTAAGCCCACGCAAAGTTAATACTATTACCTGATTTTTTTCATGCTTTACAACAATTTGCAAAGTAGTACTTGAGAGTTAATGTGCTGAAAACGTTTGAAATACATCTTTTTTACTTGAAGCCCCAGTAATAATATGAAAGTAATTTGACTATTATTATGATAATATGTAACCCGATTGTGAAAATTTTAACAACGCCATAAAAAATTTTTAAAATGTGATTTCGTTTTATTAGTTTCGCAAAATTCAATTTTTGCTAAAAAAAGTTAAAACCAAGCCGTATGCCTAAACATTATAAGATTGGTATTTTAAAGGAAACCAAAACGCCACCCGATAGGCGGGTTGCCCTAACGCCTGAACAGGTTGTTGAGGTAATGAATAAGTTTGAAAACGTTGATGTGGTGGTTCAACCCAGCGAGCTAAGGTGCTATAAGGATGATGAATATCTACGCGTTGGGGTAAAGTTACAGGATGATTTATCGGATTGCGACTTACTTATCGGTGTAAAGGAGACTAAAATCCCAACTATAATCCCGGGTAAAACATACATGGAATTTGCCCACGTGGCTAAAAAACAACCGCATAATCAGAAACTTATTCAGGCATTTGCCGAAAATAGCAATACAGTTATTGATTACGAGTATTTGACTGACAAGAACGGGGTGCGCTTAGTGGCCTTTGGCCATTGGGCTGGTGTAGTTGGAGCATACAATGCCTTAAGGGCAATTTACCTAAAACACAAGTTGGGCGAGTTACCCCCTGCTCATACGCTTCACGATTACAATGAGCTTAAAGGCGTTTTGAGTGAAATTAGGTTGCCCGCACTTAAGTTTGTTATTACCGGTGGAGGCAGGGTGGCTGGTGGAGCACAGGAGGTGCTTGGGCAAGCCAATGTTGTTGAGGTTACTCACGAGGAGTTCTTATCCAGGGAATTTGATCATCCGGTTTACACCCGTTTGGATCCATGGCACTATGCCAAGCGCAAGGATGATAAACCTTTTGAGTGGGATAACTGGGTGAGTAACCCAGCCGACCACGTAAGCACTTTCTTACCCTATGCTCATACTGCCGATGTGTTTATTGCTTGCCATTACTGGGATTTTCGTTCGCCCCACTTTTTCACGGTTGATGATATGAAGCAACCCGATTTCAGGATTTCAATTATTGCCGATGTAAGTTGCGATATTCCCGGCCCAATACCTTCAACCATAAAGGCTTCAACCATTGCCGATCCTTTCTTCGACTTCAATCCAACAACCGGAAAGGAGGAACCTGCATTTTCGTGTGGCATGAATGTTACCGTTATGTCAATTGATAATTTACCCGGCGAGCTACCACGGGATGCCAGCGAGTTTTTTGGCCGATTGCTTATTGATAAGGTGCTACCGCATTTACTGTGCGACGATTGCGAGGGAGTTATTGAGCGAGCAACTGTCCTAAAGGATGGCAAGTTAACTCCCCGATACGCATACCTACAGGACTACCTCAGCGGGAAAGAGTAGTAAACGCGTTTTTAACCGGTGAATATCACCGGTTTTTTCTTGCCCGTTCAGTTAGCAGTAAGTCGGCAAGGGCAATTGCTGTAATGGCTTCAGCAACAACAGGGACCCTGAGCGCAATACAGGTATCATGCCTACCCTGAACTGTTAGTGATTCTGTTTTTCTGGTTTTAAGGTTTAGGGTTTGCTGTGGTTTTGCTATGCTTGATGTGGGTTTTACTGCTATTCGGAAAACCAATGGATTACCGTTAGTAATACCCCCATTTATTCCACCGGCATGGTTGGTGGCTGTGCTTCCAGAGCTGTCAGTAATCAGGTCGTTATGTTCTGAACCACGCATACGCGATGCTGCAAAACCCGAGCCAAACTCAATACCTTTTACGGCAGGAATGGAAAACGCCAGATGGCTTATTACCGATTCAGCTGAATCGAAAAATGGTTCACCGAGGCCTATGGGGATTCCCGTGGCAACGCATTCCACAATTCCACCTATGGAATCGTTTTGCTTTTGGGCTTCGGCAATGGCTTCGTCAATATTAGTTTTGCCTCCTGCCTCAATGAGCCTTGCTTCAATGCTAACCTGGGGTATTACCTTTTTGGCCACCACACCGGCTGCAACCAGCCCAAGGGTTAGTCGGCCCGAGAAATGTCCGCCCCCGCGGTAATCGTTGTAACCGTCAAACTTATGGTATGCAACAAAATCGGAATGCCCGGGACGGGGAACATCTTTCAACTTATCGTAATCGCCCGATTTTGTATTCTCATTCCTGAAGAGTATTGTTAAAGGGGCACCTGTAGTGTAGCCGTTAAACCAACCAGTAGCAATCTCGGGTATATCGCCCTCAACACGGGGAGTGGTTCCTATTGCACCAGCCCTACGGCGGGCTAGATCGTCTGTAAAGTCGTCAGCATTTAGCTTTATTCCATGTGGCAAGCCATCAATAGTTACACCTACCATGGCTCCATGCGATTCGCCAAAGATACTGACCCTGACTATTCTACCAAATGTGTTCATATGGTTGCCCTAAAAATTATCGACTTGCATTTTGTAAAGATCGTCAAAAAAGTTTGGATACGATTTGTTTACCGCCTCAGCATTCTCAATTTCAACATCTCCGTTTGCTGAAAGTGCTGCAACAGCACATGCCATGGCAATGCGATGGTCGCCATGCGAGTATGTAATTGCCGATTTGATACTCGTTCCATTTACTACCATCAGGTTGCCAACAAGTTCAATTTTAACGCCCATTTTCCCAAACTCTTGCTGTAGGGTAAGCGCTCTGTCCGATTCCTTTCCGTGTAAACGGTTTACCCCAAGTATTTTTGACTGTCCATTGCAGTTAGCTGCAAGCGCCACAAGTGGCGGAAAAAGGTCAGGACAGTTACGTGCATCAAAATCGAAAGCCTTCAGGTTGGCTCTTTTGGCTACTATGCTGTTTTCACGAATCGATAGCGAAGCTCCGGCACTCAGTAAGGCTTCAACTATAGCCCTATCGGCTTGTAACGATTTTGGGTTAATGTTTATAACCTCAACCTCACCTGCAATTGCCCCAGCCACCAGCATGAATGCGGCTCCACTCCAGTCCCCCTCCACGTTAAAATTACTGGCTTTATATTTCTGGTTTACGGCTATGCGGTAAGTGTTGCCTGGCAGTTCATCAACCCTAACGCCAAATGCCTTCATGGTTTCTATGGTAAGGTCGATATATGGTTTGCTATTCAAGTTATCAACCTTAATGGTTACATCGTTTTGGGCAAAAGGCGAAGCCATGAGTAAGCCGGTAAGTGCCTGTGAACTTTGTGAGCCATCTACAGTAATGTATCCACCCTGTATGGGTCCCTGAACAGTAATTGGTAACTTCCCGTTGTTAGTGGTACACCTAACGCCAAGCTGCGCTAAACCATCGGTAACCATGTTCATTGGGCGGTTGGTTAATGAGCCGCTACCGGTAAGGGTTACGGGCGTATTGAATATGGATGCAATGGCAGCAAACATCCTGATGCTTAACCCCGATTCGCCACAATGCAATGTATCATTAGGGCTTTTGGGGCCTCCCGTAATGGTTAGTTTGCTCCCATCGCCCACTATATGGGCACCAAGTTTCTTACAAGTGTCGATGGCGGCAAGGCAATCGTTACTGTTGCCTGCATTGTAAATTATCGATTGTCCTTCGGCCAAGGTTGCCAATGCAATTGCCCGTTGGGCAACGCTTTTCGATGCTGGCGCTTGAACCGTCCCTTTAACTGCCGAAGGTTTTACTAATTTCTTCATCCAAGAATTGCTTAAATTCATTATCGTTGCTTGCCGATATAAGTAAATCGTAATCAGTAAACAATTTTTTATTATCTACCCTTTGTATCCATTGGGCTTTCAGGTAGTTAAGTGTTAACTCATTTTCTACCGCTACGCTCATGATTTCAACATCAGGCGCTTTACCAGTAAAAATTTTAAACGCCTCCACTGCTTGATGGATAAGCCATTGCTTACCTGAAATTACCCTACACCCAAAGCTCATAAATTGCTCGCTTAGGCTCGAAGGGCGGTAATTGGCATCGAGTAGAACTAGATTTCGGGGTATGTTAACCCCCAAAAAAGGGTTTGCGTTAGGGAGTAAAGCCGAAACTACTACCTCAAAGTAGGAGAGTTTATGGGAAACTTCGTCAAAATCTATGTAATTTACGTTTAGTCTTTTACCTATTTCAATGGCTTTTTGGGTGGTTCTGTTGGCAATATGCACCACTGCACCTGCTTTTTTCAGTCCATATACAGCAGCTGTTGCAGCTGGACCAGCACCTAATACCAGCACTTTCCTACCTATTAGGGTAACACCTGCGTTAACCAAAGCATTTACAACACCGTTCCAATCGGTATTGTAACCGGTAAGTTTGCCGTTCTGGTTGGTTATGGTATTTACCCCGTGTATTTCGGCTACTTCATCGCTAACATGGTTCAGGTATTTGATAACATCTTCCTTAAAGGGTGTGGTAATATTAGCACCTTTAATACTATAGTTTAGGATGATGTTGGTTAGGTCATGTGCACTTCTGGGGCGAATCCTGGTGTATTTGGCATCGATACCCATTCCCCTGAAAACGCTATTGAATAGCTGTGGGCTTTTGCTGTGCAGTATAGGATTACCAAAAACTGCGTAGGTTTCCATACTATAGGGGTTTTAGGGAGTCAAGTAGGGATTCTAAGTATATATAGTCAAGCTGACCCGGTGCAGTTTGATTTCCGGGTAATGCTGCATAGGTGAACGGGGCGCCTAGTAATGGAGCCGCAACGCGAGTAATTGTTCCAACCTGCCCCATACAAAAAGCAACTATTCTGGTATTTTCTTCATAAAGGGAAAGGACGCGGGCGCAATCGCTAGTACTGTTAGCCATACAGGCTATTTTAACTAAAGATACATCATAGGTTTGGGCATTCTCAGTAATTTTTTTTAGCCTAGCATATGTAGGGGTTTCAGTATAGTTATGGTATGAGATTATTACCTTGCAGTTAGCGGCTTGGGCTATAGCTGTTATTTCCCTGATAATTTCAGTAGGCGTGTCAATATCAACATCAACCCAGGCTGCGCCATACCCAATAGTATCAGTAAGGAGATTAAGCATTACATCGAATTCTGACTCTTTAGGCCGGTAGGTTGCAATAAGGTTATCGTGTAAGCCAAATAGCAGCTTTAGCTCATCCCTGTTCAAATTGAGCAAATCAATCCTGATTTCGGCAAGCGAAAGTTTGGGTAGCAAATTGCTAATTGCATGGAAATCAACATTTCCTATACTAACACATATATCGGGGCGGATAGCTTTCATGCATCATAACCTTTATTCTGCAAACTTTTTTAGTTCCTCTAATGCCATTGTTTCAATTTTAGGGACTCCAATTCCCATTAAAAGAACAAAGTCGATACTGTTGGCATTCCGCTTTTTGTCCTTTACCAGAGTTTTGAATACCCTACTGGGTTCAATGTTCATGCAGGTTGGGAGTCCAAATGATTGTAGCAGGTTAATAATTCTCAGGTAGTCCCTGTTGCTAATAAGTCCTTTCTCCATGGAGAGCCTGCAGGCAAACTCCATTCCAATGCTAACCGCCTTACCGTGCGATATTCCGGTTAGTGTTTCAACGGCGTGACCCCATGTATGGCCAAAATTGAGCAGCTTTCTAATTCCGCTTTCACGTTCATCGGCAGTAACAATGCTTGCTTTAACTCTAATGGATTCCGCTATATGTTTTGATATTTCAGGTTGATTTAGGTTAAGCAGAGCAATACAGTCGTGCTCAAGCTGTTCAAAAAGTTTGATATCCGAGATTAGGGCATGCTTTACCATCTCGGCGAAACCATTCACAAGTTCCTCGTGGGGCAATGTTTTTAGCAAGCGAGTATCGCAAAGCACAAATCGGGGCTGGGTAAACGTTCCAATAATATTCTTATATCCATCAAGGTCAACCCCATTTTTGCCGCCTACACTTGCATCAACCTGTGAAAGTAAGCTGGTTGACACAAACCCAAACTCAACCCCACGCATGTAGGTGGAAGCCACAAAACCAGCAATATCGCAAACTACACCTCCTCCAATTCCCAGTATAAAGCTATTACGATCGGCGTTGTTCTCCAACAACCAGCGGTAAATACTCTCAATATACCCTAACTGTTTTGATGGTTCACCCGGATTAATTGAGAAAAAGGGTGCCTCTGGAAACACCGTGGCATAATACTTTTCAATGTTTTTGTCGGTAATAATGAAATGCTTTTTTTTAGGAAGATATTTGGTAACTTCCTCAAATCTTTCGTCAACAATTATTGTTGATTTACCGTTTTGGCCTTCAATTAAAATGGTTTCCATTCTTGCATTTAAGGATTATGCCAAAGTTAACCAAATTTTACCATTTCAGTCCTGTTTTGGGTGATTGCTTCCTGTGTTTGTAACGATTCGCGATGGATGCTATTAAAAAGTCTTTTCACAAAATCAGTTCTGAGCCCCATTTTATGTCCCTTCCCAATCACCCTGTTTAATACCTCGTTCCAGCGGTCGGGTTGAATGATTTTTTGACCCGTTTCACTTTTAACGCGGGCTATTTCAGTTGCTATCGCCATCCGGTTTGACAATGCCCAAACAAGTAATTCATCCAAGGCATCAATTTCAGCTCTTAGCTCATTCATTAGCTCTGTATTAGCCTGTTTTGCCTCAAAAATATTGCTAATCAACAAGTTAAATTGATTGGGTGTTAGCTGTTGCTTGGCATCGCTAAGGGCTATCTTAGGGTTTGGATGTACTTCAACCATTAGCCCGTCGAATCCAAGGTTGATTGCGCGGTTTGAGAGTAGCTCAATATACTGCGCATCGCCAGAGATATGGCTAGGGTCTGAAATAACCCTGAGCTCAGGATTGTTAGCTTTTAGCTGTAGGGCTACCTCCCACATTGGGAAGTTTCGGAAAGGCGATGCGTGCCAAACGGTAAACCCCCGGTGTATGGCGCCAACCTCTTTTACTCCTGCCAGCCTTAGTCGGTTAATTGCACCCTCCCAGAGCTTTAGGTCGGGGCTTAACGGATTTTTTACCAGAACCGGGATTTGAACACCCCTCAAAGCCGATGCAATTTCCTGTATAGCAAAGGGATTGGAAACGGTGCGTGCACCAATCCATAGCAGATCGGCACCGAACTTCAGGCACTCGTAAACATGCCTCTCGGTTGCCACCTCGGTGGCAAAGGGCATACCGGTTTCCTGCTTTACCTGGTTAAGCCAGATTAGGGCTTCAGTTCCATAGCCCTCAAATGAGTTAGGGGTTGTGCGCGGCTTCCATACTCCAGCCCGCATGTAGTTAACAAACCCATTCTTTTTAAGTTCCTGAGCCACTTCTACCAGTTGTTGTGGCGACTCGGCACTGCAAGGCCCTGCAATAATCAGTGGCTTGGCATCTTTTTGGATTGATGGGTTAGTGCCTTCTTCAGTTTTTAACTTTTCGTTTGCCATGGTTTAGTATGTTTTGATTTTGTTGATTTTCAAATGCTTTTCGTATGCCATTTGCTTGAACTATAAGCCATTGTAACGTTTGGTCGTCGTTTTGCCTAATTGCCAATTCAATCCGATTGAGTTGTTCCTGGAACTCGACAATTGCGCTGAGGATGTTCTCCTTGTTTTGCTTAACTATGGGTAGCCACATGCTAGCGCTACTTTTAGCCAAGCGTGTCATGGAATCAAATCCACTGGATGCAGCCTCCATTGTTTGATTTATAGAGCCAATTCTATTTACTGAAGCAATTGCCAAGGCGTACGACACCAGTTGTGGTAGGTGCGATGCGTTTGCCATTAGCTTGTCGTGTTGGTTGGAGTCAATAAATTCAACTCTTGCACCCAGTAAATCCCATAGCCCTGTAACTAATTCTACCGCCTGCTTGCTAGAAAGGTGTTCATCGCATATGTAAACCAGTTTATTCCTAAATAGGCTTGCGCTTGCATTTACTGCACCTTGTTCTGCACTTCCAGCCATAGGGTGCGACGAAACAAATTTACTCCGTTCTGGAAGGGTTGAGAGTACAATGTTTATTATTGATTTTGTAGATCCAACATCGAACACAGCTAATGGCTTAACACTTGCACTAAGTATCCTTGATGCAATTTGCGTTACTTGGTCAACTGGTGTTGCTATTGCAACAACATCTGCCATTTGGCAAATCTCCTCCAGTGTATTGGAAGTATCTATAAAACCAGCGTTCATGCAAAATTCTTCGTTAATGGGTTCAATGTCAAAACCAATGATGGTTTTAACCTTACCCATTAATCCTGCTGCCAGTGAAGCCCCAATTTGGCCTAAGCCAATAACTGCAATGGTTAAATTCTTTAGTTCCATACCATCATTAATTTGTTTTGATGCCAGTTGTATATATTCCAAGAACCTTAACCTCGTTAGCAATGGTTTTTAATGAGTCAAGGGCTAACTCAAAATCGTCGATATGACGGAAAACAGCATCGGTATGGAAGTAGTATTCCCATGGGTTGCCAACTTGTGGCAACGATTGCAACATGGTTAGGTTTACGCCATAGCGGGAAAATGATTGTAGCGCTGCTTGGAGGCTGCCAACCTTGTGGGCAAGTGAAAATGCGACACTTGCTTTATTTGCAGAGCTATAGGAATGTTTTGTAGTTTTACCTAAGACAACAAAGCGGGTATAGTTATTATGGTTCGATTCAATGGAACTAGCAATCACCTCCAATCCGTATTCCCTTGCCGCTCTTTCGCTTGCTATGGCAGCAACCCCTTTTATTTGGTTCAAAGCAATATCCCTTGCACTTAGGGCAGTGTCGTGGGTTGCAAATACTTTTAAATGGGGTATGCTCTGAATGAAATCATCGCATTGCGCAATTGCCATGGGATGTGAGTGAATCTCCTTTATATCCTCAACCTTTTGACCGCTTATGCCTATTAGGTGCTGCGATATCCTCAGGAAAACTTCTCCCTCAATGATTAAATCTGATTCTCGAATTAGTGTGTAGTTCTGCAGAATGCTTCCTACTAATGAGTTTTCAATAGCCATTACACCTTTTTCAGCTCGTCCTTCGGTAACCGAGTTAACCAACTCTTTGAAGGTAAGGCATTCAACCAGGTCGAGAGGTGTATTGAAGTAAAGTTCTGCTGCATCCTGATGGAAAGCGCCCTTGAAACCCTGTATTGCTACTTTTATTGGTTGCATTTGATTTGCATTAAGTTTTATTAAATTAAAAAGCCCTGTTTCCGGCAGGGCTCAATTAATATCATTAAATAAATGGTGTAGTTGAGCCCGCTGGTTAGGGGTAGTAGAAAAAGTAATAGTAAAACATAACCTTACATGAGGTTACCATTGTAGTGGCTAGTATATAGGTGCGTTTACTCATAAAAAAAGCCCCGCTATTGCGGGGCTGGTTTATTGTTAACTGGTTATACCTTTTTATAATATACAACAATTACCCAGCCCCCACTTACTAAAGTAGAAGTAGTAGCTGTAAAAGTAGTTGTTGTTTAATCTTGCCATTTCCAACTGATTCTGTTTACAAAAATAGAATAATTTTGTGAAAACTTGCAAAAAAGAAACTATTTTTTTTAATTTGCACTGGATAATGACAAAAATGGTATTGTATAGCAACATACAACTTTGGTGGTGGCACAGTTTCATTAGATGCTGTGTTAAGCCGCTTTAGTCCTTATGTGCTGATAGTAAAAGAATTAACTTAATATTAGGGGGCTTGCTTAACACAGCAAGCCCCCTAAGTTTTTTAATTTAATAGTTTAAACCATGAAAATAACAAGAATAACTGTAAAATCGAGAAGAATTTCAGCAGACACATATACCCCAATTGGAGTATACCTGAAGTTGCGCGATGTATACCCACAATGCCTTCTACTGGAATGTGCCGATTACAGTGAAAGGAGCGATGCTTTTTCATATATATGTGTAAAGCCTTTTGCTGGAATTGAGGTTACAGGAACTAAAACAAAAACCTATGTGCTTTTGGAAAGTTCAGAATTCAACACTGTGGATGAATTCCCTCCTGCGCTTTTTGACTCGTTTTTGCAAAGTTTTAAAATTGATAATACTGATGTAGGAAATGCAGGCTTTTTTGGATTTACCGCTTATGATTCCATTAACCTATTCGATAATGTTAATATTGAAACTTCTAATGCAGTTTTTCCTTTAATTAAGTATGATTTTTACCAGGTGGTAATCGAGTTTAACCATTTCAATAATACTCTAACTCTTTACGAGTTTCTTGCTCCAAACGTGGATGAGATTTCCAGTAAGCTTCTATCATTACTTTCAAATAAGAATACCCCAACATTTCCGTTTCAAGCCACCTCTGAGGAATATTCAAACATGAATGATGACTACTACATGGAAATGGTTGAAAAAGGGAAAATACATTGTGCTAGAGGTGATGTTTTCCAGATTGTGCTTTCCCGGCAATTCAGCAAGAAGTATAGTGGCGACGACTTCAATGTATACCGAGCATTGCGTTCTATCAATCCTTCTCCTTACTTGTTCTATTTTGATTACATGAATTTTCGCATCTTCGGTTCATCTCCTGAAGCTCATCTTAAAGTCACTAATGGCGTAGCAACAATTAACCCGATAGCTGGAACAACTGCTCGTAGTGGAGATGCTCAATTTGATAAGATAATAACCGATGAGTTATTAAAAAACCCAAAGGAAAATTCTGAGCATTGTATGCTTGTTGATTTAGCCAGAAATGACCTTAGTAGGCATGCTGTTGATGTTACCGTTGATAAATTCCGCGAAGTTCAAAGCTATTCACATGTAATTCATTTGGTATCGTGTGTTAAAGGAAAACTTAAGCCAAATACTAAACCCTATTCATTACTTGCATCAACCTTCCCTGCAGGAACTCTTAGTGGAGCACCAAAGCATAAAGCAATTCAGTTAATAGGAAACATTGAGCCTACCCCTCGAGGAATTTATGGTGGAGCAGTTGGGTTTATTGGAATAAATGGCGACATTAATCACGCAATAGTTATTCGTTCATTTATTAGTAGCAATGGAACCCTTTACTATCAGGCTGGGGCAGGAGTTGTTATTGGTTCATCGCCAAAAGGCGAACTAGCCGAGGTTAATTCAAAGATTTCGGCATTAAGAAGAGCAATAGAATACGCAGAAAAAATTGTTTAACAATCACCTTAATGTTCAAATTCAAACATTTATGGCATCAATATTACTACTCGACAACTACGACTCATTTACTTTTAACCTACTTCATTACGTTGAAGAATTTGGTGAACACCAAATTGAGGTTTTTAGAAACGATCAAATAGAGGTGAATGAAGTAAATCGTTTCGATGGAATAATCCTATCACCAGGACCTGGAATTCCTTCTGAAGCAGGGAACATGCTATCTATTATAAAAAGGTATTATTCAACTAAAAGAATCTTCGGGGTTTGCCTTGGAGAGCAAGCTATAGCAGAGTCGTTTGGTGGTACGCTTATTAATCTTGAAAAAGTTTACCATGGTGTTTCCAGCAGCATCATAGTTAACAATCCGCCGCATTACCTTTTCGATGGTATCCCTGTAATATTTGAAGCAGGCAGATACCATTCGTGGGTTGTAAACCCTAACAATTTGCCCAGCTGTTTAAGGATTGAGGCAACAGATCAGAACGGACAAATCATGGCCATTGGTCATAAAGATTTCGATGTGTGTGGTGTTCAATTTCATCCTGAGTCAATACTAACTCCCGTGGGGAAACAGATCATTTTTAACTGGTTAAAAAGATTTTAGGGTTCAATTTAAATTGGGGAGGTGGATATGAAACAAATATTAACTAAGCTATTTGAATCGCAAAAGCTTAGTAGAACCGAATCGCAAAACTTAATGCACGGTATTGCAAATGGCAGCGTCAATGAATCTCAAATGGCCGCAGTGCTTACTGCCTATATCATGCGAAGCATCAGTTTGGAAGAGTTACAGGGGTTTCGCGATGCTTTGCTGGATCTTTCAGTCAAAGTAGATATATATGACGGTCATACAATAGATCTTTGTGGTACGGGTGGCGATGGTAAAAACACTTTTAACATTTCAACGGCATCGGCTTTTGTTGTTGCAGGTGCTGGAATTCCCGTTGTAAAGCATGGAAATTATGGGGCAACCTCCGTTTCGGGTTCATCCAATGTAATGGAGTATTTTGGGTATAAATTCAGTAGCGATTCCGGTAAGTTAAAAAGGGAAATTGACAATACCAATGTTTGTTTTTTACATGCGCCTCTGTTTCATCCGGCGCTAAAGGCTGTTGGCCCAGTAAGGCGTCAACTTGGCGTAAGAACTTTTTTTAACATGCTGGGCCCCTTGCTAAATCCATCTCGCCCAAAATATCAGGTTAGCGGAGTTTTTAGTATTGAAGTTGCTAGAATTTACAGTTATTTGCTAAGCAACTATCTTAACGATTACAGAATTATTCACAGCCTTGATGGTTACGACGAGATTTCGTTAACCAGCTCTACTAAAATATTTTCAAAGGCTGGCGAAGATTGCTTAACACCTGAAAGCCTAGGTTTTTGCAAAATATCACCAGAGAATATTGCAGGAGGAGAAACCGTTGAAAAATCGGCTAAGATTTTTCTTTCGGTTCTCAGTAACAGTGCCGATAAAAATAGAATTGATGTGGTAATTGCTAACTCGGCAATGGCAATTAGCTGTTACAAGGGTTTTCCTTTTGCAGAATCCACCCTGTATGCCAGGGAATCATTAGAGTCTGGGAAAGCTTTAGAATGTTTTAATAAACTAATATCAATGCAATAGCTATGAGTATTCTTAATGAAATTGTTACAAATAGAAAAATTCAGGTTGCCGAGCAAAAGGAACTTTACCCAACCAAATTGCTTGAACGAAGCATTTACTTTAATTCTCAGCCATTATCGCTTAAAAAATACATTCTTCGTCCTGACCTATCAGGAGTTATAGCTGAATTTAAGCGCAAATCGCCATCCAGGGGAATTATTAACGAGTTTGCAAAGCCGGATGAAGTATGCCTGCTATACATGCAGGCTGGGGCATCGGCCCTATCGGTATTAACTGAAAGTATGTTTTTTGGCGGATCGGCAATGGATTTAACTATTGCAAGAAAGTTTAACTTTTGCCCAATCCTCCGTAAGGATTTTATTGTCGATGAGTATCAAGTTATTGAGGCTAAGAGCATTGGCGCTGATGCTATCCTGCTTATAACCGAGATTCTTCCAAAAAAACAGCTGTCCAACTTCTCTTCCCTAGCCAAATCATTAGGCATGCAAGTACTTTTCGAGATTCATGAAAGGCAAAGTATTTCTAAACTACCAGCCGATGCTGAAATTATTGGTATTAATAGCAGAAACCTAAAAACATTCAATGTAAGCGTTGATCATATGGAATTATTAGTACAGCTCATACCAAAGCACGTGGTAAAAATAGCTGAAAGCGGAATTGATTCCCCAGAATCGTTGCTTACATTGAAAACAATGGGTTTTCAGGGATTTTTAATTGGCGAGAGGTTTATGCGAGAACCGAATCCAGGAAAGGCGTGTGAGAAATTTATCAGCAAAGTAAAAGAGTTAAGCTCAAGTAAGACCAGCTCAGGTTTGCATGATTAATAACTTTTCAACACAATACTGAAAGTATGAAGCTTAAAATATGCGGTATAACCGATAAGTCTAACATTGCAAGAATAGTGAATTTTCATCCTGATTTTCTTGGGTTTATTTTCTTTTCTGGTTCACAGCGCGATGTTAGCGACAGGTTGAGTTACATCAACTTTGAATTAATTCCAGTAAGTATAAAGAAAGTAGCCGTTTTTGTTAATGAGAATACTCATACAATAAAGAGTATTGTTCAAAAGTATGGTTTTACTCACATTCAGCTTCACGGGGATGAGAGTCCTGAGCAATGCAAAGAGGTTCAAACATTTGCTTCCGTGATAAAAGTTTTCAGGGTACAACAAACAATCCCTTCAAATTTAGGCGATTATGAAGGTTGCTGCAACTACTTCCTTTTTGATACTTACGGAAAAGAATACGGAGGGAATGGGGTGCCATTTAATCATAGCGTAATTTCAGATTATAATTTAACTACTCCTTTCTTCCTAAGTGGAGGAATCGGCCCCAAGGATGCTTTGTATTTGAATAAACTGAAGTTCCCAAAACTTTATGCGGTGGACGTTAACAGCCGATTCGAATCAGAACCAGGTTTAAAAGATATCAGAAAACTAGAACAATTCATTAAACAGTTAAATAGGCATGAACTTTCAACCCAACAGTAAAGGCTACTATGGTAAATTTGGCGGGGCGTTTATTCCAGAAATGCTCCATGCCAATATATATGAGCTACAGCAGAACTACCTTAATATTATCGATTCCGATGACTTTAAAAAGGAGTTTGATGAATTGCTGAAAAATTATGTAGGTAGGCCAACCCCCTTGTACCTTGCCAAAAATCTTTCTGCTATAAAGGGGGCAAAAATCTACCTGAAACGTGAGGATTTGTGTCATACCGGCGCTCACAAACTTAATAATGTTATAGGTCAAATTCTATTAGCAAAACGGCTGAACAAGATCCATATAATAGCTGAGACAGGAGCGGGACAACATGGTGTGGCAACAGCAACTGTTTGTGCACTTATGGGATTAAAATGTACAGTATTTATGGGAGCTAAGGATATACAGCGCCAACAACCTAACGTTTTAAGAATGAGGATGCTAGGAGCAACAGTTGTTCCAGCATACTCAGGCAGTCAAACTTTAAAGGATGCAACAAATGAAGCCATCCGGTTTTGGATTAATAATGCCCATGATACCCACTATGTAATTGGCTCTACCATAGGGCCGCACCCTTATCCCGATATGGTTGCAAAATTTCAATCGGTAATAAGTAGGGAAATTCAATATCAGCTTAAAGAAAAAGAGGGTGTTGAGAGCCCCAACTACATAGTTGCCTGTGTTGGAGGCGGAAGCAATGCAGCAGGGGCTTTTTACCATTTTATTGAAAACTCCAAGGTAAACCTAATTGGTGTTGAAGCCGCTGGTGAAGGTATTGAAACCAAAAAAACAGCAGCAACTATATCTACAGGCTCCGAAGGTATAATTCATGGGTGTAAAACCTTACTTATGCAAAATGAGGATGGTCAAATACTTGAAGCTCACTCATTATCCGCTGGACTTGATTATCCAGGTGTTGGCCCACTTCATGCACATCTTTACACTACAGGAAGGGCAAAATACCTTTTTGCGACTGATAGTGAAGCTTTAAATGCAGCGTTTGAATTGGCCAAAACCGAAGGAATTATTCCAGCACTAGAATCGTCCCACGCTTTAGCTGCACTTTCAAGGCTAAACCTTAAGCAAAGCGATATTGTTGTGGTTAACCTATCGGGACGAGGCGATAAGGATCTTAATACTTTTAATGAATATTATGAACAAAAGTATGGAAAAGAGTAAAATCAGCGAAATGTTTCGCGGCAAAAAGAATAAAATTCTCTCAATTTATTTTACTGCTGGGTTTCCTGAGTTAAACTCCACTAATAGGGTTATTCTAGCTCTACAAAAGAGCGGAGTGGATATGATTGAGGTTGGAATCCCTTTCTCTGACCCTCTGGCTGATGGAAGTGTTATTCAGCAAACAAGTATAGTTGCTCTTTCCAATGGGATGACCATAAATGTACTCTTTAACCAGCTGGCATCAATAAAAGATCAAGTGCAAGTCCCATTGGTTTTGATGGGCTACCTCAATCCAATTCTCAAATACGGTATTGAGAAATTCTGTTCTGAAGCAAGCAAATTAGGAATAAGCGGAGTTATTGTACCTGATATTCCCTTGGATGAATACATACAGAACTACCAGAACATTTTTGAGTCTTATAGGTTGCCGTTGATCTTCTTAATCACGCCAAGTACCCCCGATAATCGTATTCGGCTAATCGACAGTGTTTCAAAAGGGTTTATATACGCCGTTAGTTCGTTGTCCACTACTGGTAAAGAAGAAAACTATTCTGAGCTTCATCGGGCTTACTTGTCGCGGATAAGCTCCTTAAACCTCAGCAATCCCATTTTGGTAGGATTTGGAATACACAATGAGCAAACCTTTAACATTGCTACGCAATACTGTAATGGTGCAATTATTGGAAGTGCATTTCTCAAATGTATTGGGAATGGCAACAATATTGAAGGAAACACAGCATTATTTATAAGTAAAATCAGAGGTAATAACTAATTAAGTTATGCTAATTCAATTAGAAAAAAACTGCACCAATTCTCATCTTAAAAGTATTGTTGAGAAATTAACAAATGCTGGATACAAGGTTACCCGAGTAAACACTTTTAATCAGGAATATTTGGTGTGCATTGGAAAAACAGAAGTTGATATTCGTATAATTGGGAACCAGCCTGGTGTTAAAGATGTTCACATAGTAACCGATCCTAACCCATTAGTTTCAAGGCAATGGAAAGTTAAAGATACTGAAATTGATTTGGGGAATGGAATAAAAATTTCGCGTGACGATTTTACAATTGTTGCTGGACCTTGCGCCATTGAGAGCGAGGAGCAGGTTATAACCATTGTAGAATTTTTAAAGCAGCAAGGCATCCAGCTTATGCGTGGAGGAATTTTTAAACCACGCAGTTCACCCTATTCCTTTAGGGGGCTAGGTATTGATGGATTAAAACTTTTTTCAAATCATTGTAAGGCCAACAGTATTAAAGTGGTTACTGAGGTCATGCAGGTTTCCCAAATTGATGAGATGTACCCCTACACCGATATTTTTCAGGTGGGAACTCGCAACATGCAGAATTTTAACTTGTTGGATGCGTTAGGAAAAGTTGATAAGCCTGTGTTGCTAAAACGAGGAATGTCCGCTACACTTTCTGAGCTTCTATCGTCGGCAGAGTATATTTTCTCGAGCGGTAATGAAAAAATTATACTTTGTGAAAGGGGGATACGAACATTCGAAAAAGAATACAGAAACACCCTAGACCTTAATGCAATTCCTTACCTCAAGGATAAAAGTCATCTACCAGTCTTTTGCGATCCTTCGCATGGTGTTGGGGTTAGAGACTACGTTGAAAACATGGCTCTAGCCTCAGTAATGGCAGGCGCCGATGGAGTGCTGCTTGAAATTCATAAAACGCCAGAAAAAGCGCTATCCGATGGTCATCAAACTTTAAATTTTGATGAAAGTAAAAAAGCCTTTAAAAACATAAGACAGTTGGTGGAATTGCGAAAAAACTTGGTTTACTAGCTAGGCGTTCTTTATCATCTCAATTGCTGCCAACGGATTATCGGCCTTAAAAACTGCGTTTCCGGCTACAAGCACGTTTGCCCCTGCTTGGTAAAGTTCACGGGCGTTGCTTGGACCTACGCCACCATCAACCTCTATCAGGGTTGATAGCCCTTTTTGGTCGATAAGTTTTCTTAATCGTTCAATTCTAGCAATGCTGTTGGGTATGAATTTTTGTCCGCCAAACCCGGGGTTTACTGACATGATAAGAACCAAATCGGCATATTCAAGAATATCGGTTAGCAGTTCAACGGGTGTGTGTGGATTAACCGAGACGCCTGCCTTCATTCCAAGTTCCCTGATACGTGAAAGAGTCCTATTAAGGTGTGTGCAAGCTTCGTAGTGAACAGTTAGCCAGTCGGCGCCAGCCTCGCGGAAACGCTCAAGGTAACGGTCGGGCTCAATTATCATCAGATGTACATCAAGGGGCTTAGTAGCCAAGGCTTTGATGCGTTCAACCACAGGGAATCCGAACGATATGTTTGGTACAAACACACCATCCATTATGTCCAGATGAAACCAGTCGGCCTGGCTCTTGTTTACCATTTCGATATCGCAGGCCAGGTTCGCAAAATCGGCCGAAAGCATCGATGGGGCTACTAAACGTTCCATGTTTCATACATTTTGTGCAAAGGTAGCAAAAAAAGAAAGCGACCCGCTTAGCGGGTCGTTGCATATTGCTTAGCCTAGGTAGCTCTTGAGTATCTTACTCCTTGTGGTTTGTTTTAGCCTTTTTAGCGCTTTTTCCTTTATCTGGCGGACACGCTCACGGGTTAGATCAAACTCTTCGCCAATCTCCTCAAGGGTAAGTGGGTGTTTCCCATTTAAGCCAAAGTAAAGTCTAATAATGTTTGCTTCGCGGGGAGTAAGGGTGGACAATGCTCTCTCAATTTCACGACGCAGGCTTTCGTTAAGCAATCCCTTATCGGGCATGGGTGAATCGGGTGAAAGTAGTACGTCGTACATACTGCTGTCCTCATCCTGGGTGAGGGGTGCATCCATTGAAAGGTGCCTGTTATTCCCACGTAAGGCCTCTTTAATATCCTCAGGGGCAAGCTCGAGCTGTTCCGATAGTTCCTCAATGGTTGGTTCGCGCTCAAAACGTTGTTCCAGCTCTGCTAATGCCCTGTTAACTTTGTTGATTGAACCAATTTTATTCAGCGGTAGTTTAACTATTCTTGCCTGTTCGGCTAAAGCTTGCAGTATTGATTGGCGGATCCACCACACTGCGTACGATATGAATTTGAATCCCCTGGTCTCATCAAAGCGCTGGGCAGCTTTAATTAATCCAACATTCCCTTCGTTAATCAGGTCGGGTAGGCTTAACCCCTGGTTCTGGTACTGCTTTGCCACCGACACTACAAATCTTAAATTGGCTTTTACGAGTTTTGCCAGTGCTTCCTGGTCGCCTTCTTTTATTTTCCTGGCAAGCGTTACCTCCTCTTCGGCTGTGAGCAAATCAACCTTGCCAATTTCATGAAGGTACTTGTCAAGCGAGACAGCCTCGCGATTAGTAACCTGTTTAATTATCTTCAATTGCCTCATGCCAAAGATTGATTTTTAAACATTCGAATATATTAACAAAATTTAAAAATTGTTCTTTTTGATAAATTTTTTTTATACTTCAATTAAACATTTGCGAAAACTTATTGTCTAAATAAATTTTTCTTATGGTGTAGGGCATAATTTTGGTGACGAATGCGAAGTTAAATAATAGTAGTATCTTCGTGACTTAAGTTAAAAACTATGCGTTTTTCTGTTATCATACCGGTATATAATCGCCCTGGCGAGGTTGAGGAGTTACTTCAAAGTCTTGCAGATCAGGAATATGATGATTTTGAGGTGATTGTAGTTGAGGATGGATCAAAGGTTCCCTGTAGCGAAGTAGTAAACAAATTCGCCTCCAGACTAAAAATTCAATACTTTTTCAAGGAAAACACTGGTCCCGGGCTAACACGAAACTATGGTGCCGAAAGGGCAAAGGGGGAATTCCTAATCTTTTTTGACTCAGATTGCATAATCCCTAATAATTACTTTACCCGTGTTGAGGAGGAGCTTACGGCAGAGTATGTCGATTTTTTTGGAGGCCCCGATGCTACTCACCCCTCGTTTACCGATGTTCAAAAGGCAATTGGCTACTCCATGACCTCATTTTTTACAACAGGGGGTATTCGTGGGGGAAGGGTAAAGCTGGAACGTTTTACTCCTCGTAGCTTTAACATGGGCATAAATGCCGAAGTATTCCATTCGGTTGGCGGTTTTTCAAATATGAGGTTTGGGGAGGATGTGGATTTAAGCCTCAGGCTTTTTGAGATGGGTTTTAGGAGTAGGCTTTTCCCTAAAGCATTTGTTTACCATAAACGCAGAACCGATTTCCGTAAGTTTTTTAAGCAGGTTTTCAACTCGGGTATGGCTCGCATAAACCTTAGCATTATTCACAGAAACTCACTAAAACTGGTTCACCTATTACCCTCGGGGTTTGTATTTGTAATGAGCGTAGCAGTTCTGCTATCATGGGCTTACCCCGTTATTTCAATTTTTCCCTTGCTTTACTCAATTGCTATTATGTTCGACTCCTTGTTAAAAGGGAATTCGCTCACGGTTGCATTATTGAGCGTGGTGGCGGCATGGGTTCAGCTTTACGGATATGGTTTAGGATTTACTTATGCTCTCTGGTTATGGGTTGTTCATGGCAAAAGACCCAATGGTGCTTTTACTAAAAATTTTTACCGGTAGCTACTTTATCATTTCCAACAACTTGTTACGGTTAAGAATGGTTATTTCACGACGGTTAATGTGAATAATACCCTCGTCCTGCATCTCAGAAAAAACCCTTGCCAGGGCAGGGCGCGTTACGCCAAAAAACTCTGCCAATTCCTGATGCGATTTTGGTAGTATGAGTGTGGTTCTAACTTCGCTTTTTGATAGGTTTAACAGGTAATGCGCTATTTTTTCCTTTATGGTTTTAAATGATAGGAACCAAAGCTTGTTCGACAGAAATTGAGCCCGGTTTGATATGGAGTTAAGGTAATTGGTTAGCACCTGTGCGTTTTTCTGCATCAGCCCAAGAAACTCAACTTTAGGGATATACAGTAATTTGCAGTCTTCCAGAGCAATAACATCAACAGGGTATCGGTTGTTTTCGCCAAAAAGAAAGGCGTGCGCAATTGGCATTGGAGCATGCATCTCCTCAATCTTAAGAATTTTACCGGAAAAGTCCACCATCTCGCCCTTTACACTCCCCTCAACTACAATGCACAAACTTCGAACCTCCTCGGTTCGCTGGGCTATGGTTTGTCCTTTGCTGAATGAGCGAATGGTATGGGGTGTTTCATTTAAAAGATGGGCTACATCATCCTCAGTTAATCCTCGAAATATGGGCGATAATGTTATAACCTTGTTCATAATTTTTGTAATTTGCCACAAAGTAAACAAATCAACAGATAGTTTGCTTAAAAATATGTCTGTTAAATATCAAAACGGACAGGCGGTGTGTGTGCAGGAGCATAAACCTATCGCTTTCAATCCCTGGAAGCACCATTGTGGTTTTGTATGCAACCAAATTCAACTAATCAGAGGGGAAGGAGGAATCAACCTAGATCATTTTTTAGGGTATATCGGAGGGACTCTACTCGATTTTTACATTGGTGAACTACCTGTTTACACAATAGTAAATGAGGTTAACAAATATTTTATGGATTTGGGTGTAGCCAATGTTGATGATTTTAAACACTGGCTTGGCTTACCTGAAGTTACGTTCAAAAACATTTATCTCAGCGATGGTTCGCGCTGGGTTATGCGATTAGGACAAAACGATGAATATTACATTCACATACATCCGGGTCGATACTCTAAGCTAACTATCCGCTGTAGGCCAACAACCCTAAAAGTAGCCATTGCTTTCAGATATCTTTTTGGGTTTGAGGAGGAGTGTTTTGAAATTGATAAAGTAAATTATGCCCGTAAGTTTGCAGGTTTACCCCCAGTTGAATCGTTAAATTCAGCTTCAGCCTTGCAAAATTTTATATCCAATTTAAGGGTTAATAATCGTTAAAAATCCACATGTGTTTTATAACATATACTGCTGAATATCAGTATATACAAGTCATTCAAAAAAGGTGTTTTATATCATCATTTTTGGCCTGAATTTTGTGAAACTATGGTTGTATTTTTGCGTTATAAAAGTAGTTTTTCAAGTATAGGTTTTAGGGTTAATAGTTGGTTAGGTTTAGTTGATTTAGGTTAGTTAGGGTGTAAGGACGGAGCCGTATTTTCGGTTCCGTCTTTATTTTTATATGGGTTTATGCCCCCTGGCACCAAACAATTCCTTAAAAATTCGTAGGTTTGGGTGAAAAATTTATAGTATGAATCAGTCTTTATCCAAAGTATTCTGTTTCATATCATCTTTATTGATTATATCCTGCTCCAATGAAACTGAAAGGTTATCTACAAATGTGTTCAGGTATAACGAAAGTAAAGGGATAACCTCACTTGATCCCGCCTATGCCCGTAACCTTGCATTAATTTGGCCGGTGAGCCAAATTTTCAACGGACTTGTTCAGTTTTCCGATTCGCTTACTGTTGAACCCTCCATTGCAAAGCGTTGGTCTATTTCCCCCGATGGTTTAACCTACACATTCTACCTCCGCAACGATGTATATTTCCATGATTCGCCTGTTTTCAAATCGGGTAAAGGACGACGAGCTACAGCCCAAGATTTTGTTTACTCCTTTGGCCGAATACTCAACCCCACAACAGCTTCGCCTGGAATGTGGGTGTTAAGTGTGCTCGATAGGGAAAACCCAAACTACGAGAATGGTTGCTATGCCCCCAACGATAGCACTTTGGTGTTGAAGCTAAAAAAGCCTTTTCCTCCCTTTCTTGGGTTGTTGTGCATGCCCTACTGCTATGTTGTACCTCACGAAGCGGTTTCGTTTTATGGCAAGGATTTTGGCCACAACCCGGTTGGCACCGGTCCCTTTTACCTGAAGCTTTGGCGCGATGGGGAAAAACTTGTATTACGCAAAAACCCAAATTACTTTGAGGTTGATGAGCTAGGTAACCGCCTACCTTACCTCGAGGCTGTATCCATTTCATTTATTCCCGATAAGCAATCGGAATTTCTGGAATTTGTGAATGGTAAAATCGACTTTCTTTCAGGGGTAAATGCAGCATCAAAGGATGAAATTCTCACCCGCTCGGGTAGGCTAAACCCTAAGTATTCCGATAAAGTAAAAATGGTTACAGGCCCATACTTAAATACTGAGTATATTGGGATACTTATTGACTCTGCAAAGCTCCCCGGTAACCAAAGATTTTTGCTCGACGAACGGGTGCGTAAAGCTATTGCTATGAGTTTTGATAAAGAGAAAATGATGCTTTACCTCCGGAGCAACCTTGGCTATCCGGCTAATGGTGGATTTGTACCTTCCGGCATGCCCGGTTTTACTGATGTAAATTACGGTTTGGCTTACAACCCGTTACAGGCTATGCAATTGCTAGAGCAAGCGGGTTACAGCGGTAAAAACGCTTTACCTGAAATAACAGTTTCAACCACCGACGATTATCTCGATTTGTTTGAGTTTATTCAGAACCAGCTCAGCACGGTAGGCATTAAACTCAATATTGATGTGCTACCCGGTGCAGCATACCGCGAAATGCTTGCAAATGGGAAACTACCCGTTTTCAGAGGGTCTTGGATAGCTGACTATCCCGATCCTGAAAACTACCTAGCTTGTTTCCTTACGGATAATTTTGCTCCTAATGGACCAAACTATAGCCATTTCAGCAGTGTGCAGTTTGAAATGCTTTATCGGAAAGCAATGTCGCTTACCAGTTACGACCAACGATTACCATACTACCATAGCCTCGATTCTATTGTTACATCAAAAGCCATAGTTATACCTTTGTACTACGATAAAGTGGTTAGGTTTACCTCGGCCAGAGTTGATGGTATTGGTGTAAATCCGATGAATTTCTTAGTTTTGAAAAAAGTAAAAGTAAAAAGTATAAAATGATAATTATTGCCGATAGCGGAGCTACAAAAACCGATTGGAGAATCTTAGAACACGGCAAGCCCATTGCAAGTTTCGAAACCATTGGGTTAAGTCCATACTTTAATAGGCAGGAAGATTTTTTAAGCGCATTAAATCAAAACTACCCCAAGCAGA
Organism: Tenuifilum sp. 4138str; assembly: GCF_041102575.1. NCBI lineage: Bacteria > Pseudomonadati > Bacteroidota > Bacteroidia > Bacteroidales > Tenuifilaceae > Tenuifilum > Tenuifilum osseticum. The sequence goes on from NZ_JBGCUE010000007.1 coordinate 167,410, forward strand.
TCAACCCAGAACAGGTAAAGGAGATTTTCTTTTACGGTTCCGGATGTGGAGTGCATGAAAGGGGGCAGGATGTAGCAAGGTATCTTGGCATTTTTTTTAGCAATGCCAAAATTCATGCAGTTTCCGATGCTTTAGGGGCAGCCCGGGCGCTATTTAAGCGCCAACCCGGCATTGTTGTAATCCTTGGAACCGGCTCAAATATTGCCTACTACGATGGCGAACGGCTTTATAACCGAACCCCCTCGCTTGGATTTGTTCTGGGTGACGAGGGTAGCGGAGCATACATGGGACGGCTTTTGCTTCGTGCTTATCTTTACAAAACACTCGATCCTGATATAGCCCAAAGCCTTGAGCAGCAGTACAATGTTGAGCTAAGCCATGTGCTCAATATGGTTTATAGCGCACCCCGCCCATCGGCGTACCTTGCATCGTTCGTTCCTTTTATTCTTGAGAATATCCATAACCAGCATATATACTCTATTGTAAAGGAGGCGTTTGTAGCCCTTTACCGGTATCACTTTGCGGTATTTGAGAATCTATCCGATTTATCCATTGGTGTAACCGGTTCAGTAGGTTGTCTTTTTAGTCAGGTTCTTGATTCGGTTGGAGAGGAGTATGGGTTTAAAATATCGCAATACTTACGCTACCCAATAGTTGAGCTAATTAACTACCATACACAAAATACTCGGAATATACCTTAACTCCCGATTTTTCCGAAAGAGTTTCGGCATACGAAATAAACGACTTTCCATGGTTTGTTTCGCCTAATCGTATCAGGGTTTGGCCAAGTATTTTCATCAACACCATTTCCTGCAAGCGGTAACCCGAAATTCCACAAAGTTCAATGGAGTTCCTTATACAGGTATGTGCATCGTTCAGGTTACTTTCGTAAAAGTATGATATTGAGCGGGCTAACTCCCCGAGTACAATTGCAAAATGGTTCCTGCTGGGATTGAGCTGGCTGTAGTTTTGCATGAGCTGATGATGCTTTTCCGGGGTAAAAGGGTTACGATTTTTAGTGAGGTCAGTGAACTCATAAATGATAGAGTCCAACGCTTTTTGGTGTGCCGAGAGATTTAAGGGTTCTATCAAAATATCTTGTAGTGGGAAAAAGCGCTTATCAATAAAAACTAAGGGTAAAACCGACTCCCTGAACTCAAGCTTTGCACTGGCGGAATTGATACTTTTATAGAATTCCAAAGCTTTCTTTACCATTAATTCGGTTTTTGAGCCAGTTGAGAAGAAGATATTAAGGCAGAACCACATACCAGCAATTCTTGCTGAGTTTTGCTCAGCCATTATAAAATTGTTATGCCACTCATTGCTATTATTGATATGTGAGATTTCCAAACCCATAAGGTTGCAGTAATCCATTGCTACTTTTGAATCGTTGTAGTAAGGGCTTGAGGGTTGCACCTGTTCCAGTATTTTTCTATAGGTTGATGAAGTGCCGTTTAAATCGGGATTTATGAGCAACAATTCCCTTTCTGCCTCTCTATTTCTGAGCAGGTGAGGTAATAACTCCTTGAACAGTGATTCATCTCGTTTAAAACATAGCGTAAGTGTATTGATGAGTTCCGGGATGTAGTTGGGTAAAAATAGTTGGAACAAATCCACAAGAAATGCAGCCTTACGTTCATTAAAGCCAATGCTAAAGATGTAGCCAATCAGTTTTGGATAAATCTCATTTTGTGAAAAGAGATTTTTTGTTGCAGTGATTAATTTCTCGCTTAAACCGTACTCCTTAATTAGTTTTTGGGCAACTAGCGAGGTTAATATATTATTATTACTTATGGAAACAAGAGTTGAGTAGCCTAGTGAATCGGTATAAACTTTCTCTTCGGAAATAATTCCAAACGAAAGTAAATCATGGTATGCATCAAAGTAATTGCCTGCAGTTTTTAGGTTAATGGGGTAAAGCTTTTTAAGCTGCTGCTTGTTTATTGCACCAGAATTTTCCAACCATTCCTTGGCAATGGCATTCAAAATATCGGCTTTCTCTTCGGGGTAAATTGAATCAAATACTTTTTGTTTGATAAACTCGTTGATGATATTCAATGGGTCGGAAAGGGTTTGGTAGTTTGCTTTACCGTAACTGCTAATAAAAAGTTGTAGGTAAAATGGGTACGAAATAGTTTGGCGTAACAAAGCAGGTAACTCGAATATAAGCAAGCGTTCCTTTTTCCCTTCGTTCACTGTGTTATCAAGAACAGCTTGCATTTCATCGTACGAAAGGGGAGGAATATTTGCGTTATCGGAGTTAAAGTTGGATTGATCAATATTCAGCCAAACCTCTGGGTTTATAAGGTAACCCTGCAGCGATTTCCATGTGGCATATCTTGATGTAATAATCAGCTTGGTGTTGGCCGATTCTGAAAATTCTTTGGCCAGCTCGTGTATTCCTTTAAGGGTTCTTTCAAGTTTAATACCGGTAAGGGTAACCTCATCAAGGGCATCAATTATGAATACAATTGTGCCAGGTAGTTTTTTGAGCTCATCTTTTAAATTCGGGATTGAAAATGCGTTAATGCCAATTTGACTCCACAACCATTCATCGATATTTAGCTCTGAAAACGCATAGTTTTCAAGTTTTGATGCCGAAATGATGATGGGTATTATTTGCTGTTTTTTTACTTTAGGGTAATTTAAGTACCAGTGGGCAATGAAAGTAGATTTTCCATAACCGCCTGGCGCCACAATTGCCAATGCTGTGTAGTTTGAACTTACAAAGTGATTAAGCAACGATTCCAGATATGTTCGCCTTACGGTTTTTTCAAATGGGATTCCGGATTTTATTTGTATTGAACGAATGCTATGGTGGTTTACCTCCATTGTATTTGTGGTAATTAAACTCCAAAGCTCCGGTATGTTTGTTTTAGAGGTAACACTCGCCTTAATCTGATTTTCAACAAAGTCTTGCCAGTGGCTATACCCGCAATAGCGTGCAAGAATATCGAGTGTGACACGTGTTGGTTTAGAATTCGTTTTCAGGAACCCAAAAAGCCGGCGGAGGGTTGCCGGGCTAATATACTCGTGTGTATGCTCAAATACTTTTTCCGACAAGGTTTTACAGTCGCGTTGGTACGATATCTTTTTACCAAAACGCTTCTCAACGGCTTCAATAAGCTGTTTATGTAAATCCATTGCCGAACTGCTTTTGATGTCTCAAATGTAAGGATTTTAAAGATATCTATTAATCGGGTTGTAAAGGGTTCTCTTAAAAATTTATTGACACGTTTGACACGTTACTCTCCGAGGATAACTACCGTATATTTGGCAAGGAGCAAAACAATAATGCTATGTTCAAACTTGTAAAAAAGAATAAAATTGACATTGGGGTGTTCATCATTTTTTTCATCATCACCCTAATTTTTGTAGTAACGCTAGTAAAAACTTTAACATTATAAATTTAAAAAACCATGTACAGTCAGGTTTGGGAAAAATGTTCAGCATCGGTTTGTTGTCTGAACTTTTACAATGAGCACGGTGTGCTCATTGACACGTTGAGTGGATTTAAGATCAATAAATCGCTTGTAACCTGTGAGCAAGCCTTTTACGTAAAAGGCGCCCAAAAGGTAGAAATCCGTTTTGTTGAGGCTGACGCAAATACCCCAAAGGCATCCATGCGTTTGGATTACAAAGAGTTCATTGATGACCTTAGGATTGGGTTTACCCATAACCAAGCCGATTACGCTGTATTTAATATTGATTTTGCCGAATTTCAGGATATTCCAAGCCTGTCGCTGTGCGAACGATGGAATTACCCAATTGGCATGCCTGTGGCAATTATTGGTTTTAATGGAGTAGGGCAAAACCTTTCCATAAAAACAGGAATAGTTTCGTCCGCTTTCTCCAATAAGCAGGGAGTTAGGTATCTTCTGCTCGATGGCCTTACTTGCTATGGGAATAGCGGAGCTCCTGTAATTGACCCTCAAACCATGCAGGTAATTGCAATTGTATCGCGTAGAAATAACCCGGCAACCAAATCGTACAACGATTTAATGGGCTACATCAGCACAAACCTTGAAGAGCTGCGCAAGATTGAAGGTAAATTTAAACTTGGCGAACTCGACCCCATTCAGGTACTTATTGCCAACCAGAACCAGATTAAGCTTTTGGCCACAAATATCTACAAGCACACTGCAACAGGTTCATCGCAGGCAGTTATGCTCGATCATATTATCACTTACTTTAACGAACAAGCAATTATTGAAAATCATTTATTAAAAAGTACCGAAGTGGAATTTGATGTAACAGTTAATAAAGAGTAGTGTTTTTGTTTTCATGGGTTGGTAGGGTACTGCTATCATGCAGTGCCCTTTCTTTTTTATGTTAAACAATTATAAAAAGTAAAATGTTTGTATTTTGCATGAACAAAAAGAATCAAGCATACTTAGTTTTGTGTTAGTTTTTTATGGTGAAACTTAAATAATAAGGAAATGAGTCGAAAGAGTTATGTTGATTTTCTGAGTAATATCGAACTTTTCAGGGGATTGAGTGAGCAGGAGCTAAATACACTTGTCAAAGGGATTGTTGAAAGGGAATTCCCTACCGGAAGCATGTTGTTCATTGAGAATAATAAACGCGAGGGCATTCTGGTGATATATGAGGGGCAGGTTGAACTTTTTAAGAGCAATCCTTATGGAGTTGAGCTTAAGCTAACCCAATTCTCAAAGGGCGATTTCCTTGGCGAAGGGGTTCTGGCCTCAGAATCTACTCATTCTACATCGGCAAGGGCTATAGCTCCAACAAAGGTTTTACTCCTGAGGGTTGAGGATTTGAATGCAAATCCTGCAATTGCCCTCAAGGTACTTACCAATATTACCAGGGTTATGCAGCGGCGGATGAGGTATGCCAACAACCGCATGGTAAACCCTGCTAGCCAGTATGAATCAGGTGCAACCCGCCTTGAGCACGACTTGCTTGGAGAGAGGGAAGTGCCTGCCGAGTACTACTATGGAGTACAAACCCTAAGGGCTTTGGAGAATTTTAACATCTCCGGGGTAACCCTGAACTTTTACCCCGATTTAATTGATGCTCTTGCAATGGTGAAACAGGCTGCCGCCGAGGCAAACCATGAACTAGGTTTACTTGAACCCACCATTAAAGACGCCATAATTAAAGCTTGCACTGAAATAACCAATGGGAAGTTCCACAACCAGTTTGTGGTTGATATGATTCAGGGTGGGGCGGGCACCTCCACAAATATGAATGCCAACGAGGTTATTGCTAACCGCGCACTGGAACATTTGGGATATTCAAAGGGGGAGTATCAGTACTGCCATCCACTGAACCATGTGAACATGTCGCAGTCAACCAACGATGCTTACCCTACTGCTGTTAAAATTGCGCTTATCAACTCAAACAAAAAACTGGTAAGAGTTCTTGAATCCCTAATTGAATCGTTTAGAGCAAAGGCAAAAGAGTTTGCCCATGTAATAAAAATGGGAAGAACGCAGCTTCAGGATGCTGTTCCCATGACTCTTGGTCAGGAGTTTGAGGCATATGCGGTTACCCTTTCCGAGGAGGTGGAGCGCTTGAATCAGAATGTACGGCTATTCCTAGAGGTTAACATGGGGGCTACCGCAATAGGAACGGGTATAAACTCGGACCCCGATTACCCGGAGAAAGTAATTAAGCATTTACGTAAAATATCTGGACTAGATCTGGTACTTGCCTCCAACTTGGTTGAGGCAACCCAGGATACTGGTGCATTTGTAATGTACTCATCGGCAGTAAAGAGGCTAGCAGTTAAGCTTTCCAAGATATCCAACGATTTACGCCTGCTGTCCTCCGGCCCGCGAACAGGCTTAAATGAAATTAATTTACCGCCCATGCAGCCCGGCTCATCAATTATGCCTGGCAAAGTGAATCCTGTAATTCCTGAGGTGGTAAACCAAATTGCTTTCAAGGTAATTGGAAACGACTTAACCGTAACCCTTGCCGCCGAGGGAGGTCAGCTTGAACTTAATGTTTTTGAACCCGTTATTGTTCAGAGCCTCTTTGAATCAATTGAGATGCTTAAGAATGGCATGAATACGTTAAAATATCGTTGTATTGATGGAATTACTGCAAACGAGGAGCGCTGTAGGAGTATGGTGCACAACTCAATTGGTCTGGTAACAGCCCTAAATCCTTACATTGGTTATGAAGCATCAACCCAGCTTGCCAAGGAGGCTTTGGTAACCAATAAAAGTGTATATGACCTGGTTTTGCAAAAGGGTTTGCTATCCAAGCAGCAGCTCGATACCATTCTTGCCCCTGAAAATATGGTTAAACCAAGAAAATTAAATCTGTAAGTACGATATTATCTAAAAATCCTTACATTTGATGCACTCCCTTTTTTGTTGGGAGTGCATTAAAAAAATATGTGGCAATGCTAACAATTGATTATACTGAGTTTCACGACACCAATCAATTAAAGGATTGGGAGAAAGATTTGATAGAACAAGCTAAAGCGGCTTTGGCTGGCAGCTATTCACCTTACTCCCATTTTAGGGTTGGAGCAGCAGTTTTACTGGACAACGGGGTAATAATTACCGGGAGTAATCAGGAAAATGGTGCATATCCCTCAGGTCTTTGCGCAGAGCGAGTAGCCCTTTTCTACGCGGGTGCGCAATACCCTAACGTTCCAATTAAAGCATTAGCTGTTGTTGCATCGAACGAGAAAGGGATTACTGTAAGTCCGGTATCGCCATGCGGTGCTTGTAGGCAAGTAATGCTGGAATATCAGATGATATCCAATAAACCATATACAATTTATATGGTAGGGGCGGGAAAGATTATCAAAATTGATGATGTAAAGCAACTACTTCCCTTCAGCTTTACCAATGTAAGCGAAATGGATCAGGAGTAAAGGTTTATAGCGAGGAAACTATCTTTCGTAAAGCATTATTGGGGATAAAACCATCGGCATCCTCGGAGAATTCCGGTTTTATTCTTTCCACAAAGAACATCTCGATTTCACCGATATTCTTGGCAGGAATTTTACCTCGAGGAGTACAAATAAAGTAATCCTTGATGTATGAGTATGTAGTTTCTGAAATATTAATTTTCCCTGGTTCGCATGCTGTTTCCATTCGGCTAGCCACGTTAACCGTATCGCCCCAGATGTCGTAAGCAAATTTGTGTTTACCAATAACCCCAGCTATCACACTACCAGAGTGAATACCAATACGTATTGACCATGTAGGCTTATTGGCCTGCGCCTCCTCAATGTTTCTTGCTTTAGTGTAACGCTGGAGTTCAAGTGCTGCAAGCACAGTGTCGAACGGGTGGCTATGGTTGGTTCTTGGCAATCCTCCCACGCACATGTATGCATCGCCTATCGTTTTAATCTTCTCAATATAGCGCTGGGTAACTATTTCGTCGAATGCTTCAAAGTAGCTGCTTAGGACATTAAGGAACTCATCAATATTCTCGTATGCCACACTTATTTTTGAGAATCCAACAAAGTCGGCAAACATAACCGAAACTTCCTTGAACTTTTTAGGCTTATATATCCCTTTTTTCTGGAGGGCGTTGGCAACCTCAAGTGGTAAAATATTTAGCAGCAAGGCCTCGGTTTTTTGTTTTTCCTCTGCAAGCAATTCGGACTGTTTCTGAATTTGGTTTTGTTGTTCCTCTAGTATTTTGTTGGCGTTCTCAAGGTTCTCCATTATGCTTTGGAGATGTTCATTCTTCTCGGCTAGGTCTTTCTCTATTAACTTAAGGTCGGTAATATCCATTTCAATGGCTACAATGTAGCTCAGGTTCTGCAAGTCATCAAAAACAGGGGTTAGACTGGTTTGAATATATTTCTCCTTGCCCAGTGGAGTAACCCATTTACTTTCGTAAACCACATATTCCCCGGCTATACATTTTCTAATAGCTTCAGCAGTTGTCTTATTTATGGTTTCCGAGAAAAGGTTTTGGCCAAAGGTTGCTTTAAACTCCTCAACACTACATTCGTAAAGGCGTTTAAAGCCCTCATTAACCCATGTAATTTCGCCTGTATTGCTAATAATAATTACTGAGTTACCCGCCTGGCTTATGGCAGTTGTGATGCTGTCGAACTGTTCCGATAGGGTTTTGAGTTTTTTCAGCATGCGTCCGCGCTGAATCCCTACCATTGTACGCTGGATAAGTTCAGGGGTATTTATCGGCAAGCCAATAAAGTCGTCGGCACCGGCGTGGAATAGCGATTGTATATGTTCCGGTTGTAAGAAATCGGCAATGGCCAGTATGGGGATCTTAGATGTAGCCGGATCGGCCTTTATGATTGATAGCACATCGGCGGCAGCCTTGTTGGCAAAGTGGATATCGTAAAGGATAATGTCCGGGTTGTTTTTGGTGATAGTTGATATAATTAGCTCGGAATCAAGAATATTACTTACCGTAAAATCATCGTCGGCAAGGCTGAATATTCGTTGAATATCTTCTAAAAGTTGGGTGTTTCCACAAGCTGTTAAAACTTTGTAAGGCATTTTTCAATTCCGATCTTAAAGCAAAAAAACGAAAAATTATGTATTAATGGAAACGTTTGCGGAAATTATTTTTCGCTCGCATCCAAGTAAAAAGCATTTTTTACTCATCATCTTTCTGCATCTGGTCAATAATTTTTTGAATTTCCTCCTCGGTAAAGTGAAGTTTTTGTTTGCAAAATTTAAGTAGTTCCGAGGCGCGTCGAATTTTCTCCGTTAACTCATCAATATCAAGTTCGTTCGATTCTATTTGGTTGATAATTCTCTCAACCTCCTCAATAGCCTCGCTATACTTTACAGGTTTCTTGGTCATACATTACATTTTTTGCGGGTAAAGTTATTGTAAATGTTGTTCCCTTTCCCAGGGTACTACTTACGCTTATGGTGCCGCCATTAGCCTCGGCAAATTCCTTACAAAGCATTAATCCTAGTCCTGTTCCGCTCTCGGAATTGGTTCCCTTGGTAGTAAAACCATCGAGCCGAAATAGGTTACTCAAATTTTCAGGGGCTATTCCAACACCCGTATCGGTTACTTGAATTGTCACTTTTTGATTATCGGACGAAGCCTTTAATGAAATTTTACCTCCACCTGGGGTAAACTTTATGGCATTGCTAAGCAGATTCCGGATTATGGTTAGTAGAGTGTCGTAGTCGGCAAAAGCGGTCACTGTTTCATTGCATATTATCTCGATTTTTATTTCTTTTTCACCTGCAGGCAACGATGCCACTTCGACAGCCCTGCTTATTAGTTTGCAAATATTTATGTATGCTGGATTTAACGCTAGCTTGCCAGTTTGGCTCCGTGCCCAGCTAAGAAGGTTCTCAGTGAGCGCAAGTACATTTGAGGCTGACTGGTGAATGTGGTTGCTAAACTCTTTCACCTCGGAGGGCGAGAGTTCATCGGCTTTAGTAGCCAAAATCTCCGAAAGACCTACAAGAGCGGTGAAGGGGCTTCGTAAATCATGAGCTACAATGGAAAACAGTTTATCCTTGGTTTTAATGTTTTGTTCAAGCTCTGCCTGGTATTGCTTTAATTTTTGATTTATCCTTTCCTCCTCCTCGTATTTCTCCCGTTGGAGCCGGGCTAAATTCTTTTTTTGGTTGAAAAGGTAGAAACTCCCTAATGCAATAAAAAGCAGAAAAATTACTGCTGTTACCAGGAGATTGCGCTGTGCTTTTTGCTTGTTTATGCGTTCCCTATCGAGTTCAACCTTGGTTCGCAATGCTTCTACCTCGGCTTCAATCAGTTTTATTTCAGTCTTGGTTTTATCCAGTTCCAGGTTGATATGTGCATCAATGTTTGCCTCGCTGCGTTTGGCATCTTCAATGCTATCCTTAAGGTAAACATATTTTTGGTAAAGGGTTAAGGCGTTCTCGAACTTACCCTGTGCCTTTTCAACATCGCTTAGTGCCTGGGTTCCGAGCAATACAAGGTATGGGTTGCCAACGCTTTTTCCAATACGTATTGATTGGTTAATATTTACTTTTGCGTCCTTGTATCTTCCTTGGAGTGAGTAAATCTCACCTATTTTTCTAAGGCAAAGCGCTTCACCATCGGCATTTAAGTTCTGCTTATATTTTTCCTTTGCGGTGTTGTAATGGGTTAGCGCCAGGTCAAAGTTATTATCCTGGCGTTCAATGTTGCCAAGGGTGTTATATAAGTCCGCAAGTATCTGATTTTGGTTGCTTCTCAGCGCAATTTTTATTGCTTGGGTTATGGTATTTCTGGCTTTACTTGGTTTATTCAAATCGAGGTAGGTTTGGGCAATGTTTCTTAGCACCCGGGTAACCTGGAGGTCATCACCTTTCTTCTCGCTCAGTTCTAATGCTTTCTGGTAAGCGTTAATGGCATCGGTATATTGTTTCTGGTCATAATATACATTACCCATATTTTGGTATATGTATATCTTTAGATCCGGCTTAGCATCAAGGTTTTCAACTAAGCCTTTTGCTTCACTCATATACTTTTGGGCATTGCGGAATAAGCCTAGGCGTCGATAAACCAGGGCAATGTTTACCATGGTGCGAGCAATATCCTCATCTTTCCCATACGACTGGCGGATTTTTAGAGCCAACAGGTATCTGCGGAGCGCCTCAGGGTAATTTTCAATGCTTAAATAGGTATTCCCAAGCTCATTGTGGATATTGGCTTCAGTGAGCGGGTCTCCAATTTCTTTTGATAGTTCCAGTGCCTTGTTGAGCGATGTTATAGATTCGCTGCTATTTTTTAGCAGCAAGTAGGCTTTAGCCAAATTGTTCAGGGTGTTAATGCTCGACTGTTTATAGCCAAGTGTTTCCCTGATGTTTAGGCTTTGTTTGTAGTATTCAATGGCCTTTGCAGGCTGAGAAAACTTAAGGTAAACTCCGCCTATAATATTAAAAATATCGGCCAGTTCATCGTTTAGCTGGTTTTTTTCTGCTACTTGAAGAGCCTTGCTAAGATGACTTGTCGATTTGTCGAAATTGCCTGTTTCGCGATAGGTTAGTCCGATATTCTTTAAAAGTTGAATAATTCTCAGGGTGTCGTTATCCTTTTCAGCTGCAATAAGCCCTTCAAAGTACGATTTAAGTGCCTCCTGGTAATTACCAAAGCTCCAGTGAGTGCTGCCAATGCTTTGATGGCATTCTGCAATGCCTACACCAATTTTTTTTGCAATGGCTAATGCTTCACCCTTTTTGCTCAAGGCATCGTTATACTGACCAATTTCCTTGTAAATATCTCCCCGTAGCAGCAAGCTTTGAATAAGTAAGCGGGTATTTTTCCCTTTCAAGGCTATAAGCCTTGCCTTTTCATTAACCTTTATAGCCTCGCTGTAATTACCCGACCGTTGCAGTAATGCTGATTTTTTTAAAAGCGCTTCAACGTATAAGGATTGGGTTCTTTTGGATTGTGCGATACTAATTGCTGAATCAACATGGCCTAAGGCATCGCCAGTTAAGCCCAGTCCACTCTTGTATTCGCTCATGGCAAGGTGGTATAGCGCTCTGAGTGAATCGCTGGGGTTTTGTTTCACCTGTAAGAAAAGTCGATTGCAGCTTATGGCTGAAACTTCCGGATTCTCAATGGAGTACTTTTTAATGGTGGCAATTAAGCTGTCAATATTGACCTTTGATCCCTGTGAAAAGGAGTAAAAGGCCAACAGGGCTAAAAAAAAGAGAACTTTAATTTTTTGCAACATTTTAAATACTATAAGTGATGCTCATAGCAAAGTAAGGGAAAAAAATGATTATGACAAACAAATGGGATAGGTTATGCAAGTGGTATAGTAAAGTGAAACTCGCTACCACTCCCTTTAGAGCTGTTTACCCAAATTTTACCATTGTTCTTTGTTACAAACTCGTGGCAAAGTAATAGCCCCAGTCCGGTACCCGTTTCATTGGCTGTGCCCTTTGTGCTGTAGGAACCGTCAATCAGGAAGATTCGTTCAAGATCGTCCTGATCTATACCTACGCCTGAATCCTTAACAACCACTTCTGCCATTTTGGGATAATCTTTCGATTCACTTGCGATTATCTCGATAGTTCCTCCAATATCAGTAAACTTGATTGCATTACTCAGTAGGTTTCGGATTACGGTTGCTATGCTATTTTTATCAGCGTAAACACTAATTGATGTACTTGCGTTAACGGAAACATTTATCCTTTTTTTCTCGGCATTTGCGTTAAGGTTTACCACTTCCTGCTTTATCAAAGGCTCAAGTTTGAATTTCTCGGGAATGTAGTTAATGCTACCGGTTTGGGCTCGTGTCCACTGTAAAAGGTTATCGAGCAGCTTGTAAAGATTCTGAGCCGACTCAGAGATTACCGAGATGTATTCTTTCTTTTCGTTATCGGTCAGGTGGTTAAAGTTGCGTTCAAGAATATCGCTAAACCCGATTAAGGCGTTAAATGGATTCTTTAAATCGTGGGCAATAATGGAGAATAGTTTATCCTTGGTGGCATTCAGTTCGCTAAGGTTTTTCTCTGATTCTTTCAGCTTTTTGTTTATTTCAAATAATTCAGTGTTTTTATCAGCCAGTTGCTTATTCTTTTTCCGAATTATGGTTAAAATTAATGATGTGCCAAAGAATATAGCCAGTAACAAAAGGGTTAGGGAAATCAATACTTGCTGTACGCTTCGTTGTTTTTGGAACTGTAACTCCTTTAGCTCAACATCTTTCTTTAGGAGTTCTATTTCTTTTTCTTTGGTTTCGGTTTCGTACCGTGCCTGCATTTCGGCAATACTGGAAAGGCGTTGTTGGGTATAGAGAGTATCGGCGTATGCAAGTTCAATACATTTGTAATGGTAAGCATTTCTGTAATCGCCCTTTTTTGAATAGAGGTCGCTCAGAAGCTGGTAGGTTTCCTGTTTGTAGGCTTGATCTACTACATTGGGAATGTTTCGGAGCGCTTTATTAAGCGCTTCACTTGCCTTTTCAAGATTATTTTGCTTGAGGTATGTTGATGCAATATTGTTTAGTGTATTATGGGCGGCGTCAACTCCATTTGTTTTCACTGAAATTTCATAAGATTTTTGGTAGCTCATCAAGGCTTTGTCAAATTGTTTAATTCTGGCGTATAGGAAACCAATATTGTTGTAAGCGGTTGCTATGCCCGATGAATCCCTTTGTTGGGTAGCAAATTCCAGCGATTTTGTATAATACTCCAAAGCCTTTTGCAAATCGCCCTTCTCGTCGAGTATTATTCCTAAGTTGTTGTAGGCAGTGCTTAGTCCACTAATGTTTTTGCTTTTTTCCCACTCCTTAAAAGCAAGGGTATAGTACTTCTCAGCCAGTTCCAAATTTTTCAAATCCCTATTCAGCGATCCTATCAGATTGTACAGGTTAGCCTTTAATTCGTCAATATTGTTCTCGTTTACAATATTTAATGCTTTAAAGGCGTATTCTAACGCTTTATTTTTATCGTTTATTTGGTTGTAAAGGCTTGCAATACGGTTATATGAGATTGATTGTAAATCGTATCGTTTGGCTTTTTCGTAATAGTCTGCTGCCTTAGTATGACTGCTAACTGCTAGATTGAATTGCTTAAGCTCTCTGTAAACCAGCCCAAGATTATGATATGAATTTCCAATTTTTAAAGGGTTGCCATTTAGTTTCCTGAACTCCAACGATTTCAGGTAGTAATTTAAGGCTGTTTCGTTTTGGTACTTTGAGGAGTAGGCATTCCCCAGGGCGTTATAGGCATCGCCTATAGCATCGTCGCTGCCATCGGCTTTTGCCTCTTTGAGCGATTTTTCAGCAAAAATGACGGACGAGTCAGGGTTTACATCCCAGTAGTATTTTGATATATCAATAAGAATGTTGACTTTCTCTATGCCCTTGGCATTATTAAGCTTTAACCTTAAGCTATCAATTGAACTTGATGGTTGCTGGGTAAAGCCGGCAATAGGCAGGTAAAATATAACTATTAGGTTTAATAATATTTTAATATTGTTACTTCTCACACCTTTTTTTTATCAAATTACGAATCAATGTCGTTTAGTTAAGGAATATTCATAATCGTTTGTAATTCATATAGTAAAGTCGCTTCGGTTTTTTATTT